>WJLY01000050.1 GCA_014728245.1 Candidatus Effluviviaceae Genus IV sp. | reverse complement strand
GCCCGCCGCGGAGGCGGGCGGCCAGCAGAGCGAATACGCCATAGGTCCGGGAGACGTGCTGTCTGTCTCCGTCTGGCGTCACCCGGAGCTCGACCGCAACATCACGGTTCGCTCCAACGGGACGGTAACGTTCCCGCCGGTAGGCGAGCTGACGGCGGCGGGCCTGACGCCGGCCGAGTTCTCAAGGGAGATCATGCAGCGACTGCGCGACTACACGCGGGAGACCACTCAGGTCACGGTGTCGGTCGCTCAGTTCAACAGCAGGGCCATCTACCTGACGGGACAGGTCGCCGCGCCCGGGCGTTACAGCTTCGAGAGCCTGCCGGACCTCCTCCAGCTCCTGAGCCAGGCCGGCGGGCCGCTTCCGGGCGCCGATCTATCCAACGTGACGATCGTCCGTCCCGGCCCGGGCGGCCCCAGGGTCATAGAGGTCGACGTCGCCGCCTACATGAGAGGGCAGACCTCGAAGCCGCTGCCGGCGCTCCAGCCGGGCGACACCGTCGAGATCTCTCCTCTGGCGATGGGCGGAGCGATGGCGGGGACAGGGATGGTCTACGTGCTCGGCGAGGTCACCTCCCCGGGAGGGTACCCGGCGTCAGGAGGACTCGACCTTCTGCAGCTGATCGCCATGGCCGGCGGGACGACTCCCGAGGCGGAGCTGGACGACGTGGCCGTAGTGATGGACAGTGGAACGAGCCAGGTCGTTGCTTCGGTGGACCTCGAACGCATCGTTGAGGATGGAACGGCGGAGCCCTTCAGGCTATCCGCGGGCGACCGCGTCGTCATCCCCGGCAAGGAGTCGAACGTTCTGGCTCAGGCGCTGGGCGTGACTTCGACCGTCCTGGGGTACGGCCGTGACATCCTCTCGTCCTATCTTCTCTACCTGAGCGTCGAGCGTGAGCTTGAGGACAGGGAAGCGAGGGCGGCGGCAGAGGCTGCGGCGGAGGCGGCGGCTGCGGCCGCATCGGAATAGACCGAAGGCAACCCGACGACAGGAGACGGTGCGGCGAATGCAGGAACAAGAGATCAAGGCGATCGACCTGCGGACGTATGTTAAGGCGCTGTGGCGGAGGCGCTGGCTGCTCATCATACCGATAGTGGCAGCGGGGATAGTCGGGTACGTGTCCGGCAAGCTCCTGCCTCCCGTCTACGAGGCGAAGAGCACGGTCGTCGTGAGGGTGCAGGAACGGCTCTCAGAGCCGTTGGCCAGGCTGGTCGGCAGGTCGCCTCTCGAGGACCAGCTCTCGAGGCTTCAGGAGAAGGTGAAGAGTCGGACCTTCCTGATCGAGCTCGTCCGCAGCCTGGACATGACCGACGACCCCTCGGTCCGCGAGTGGGCCGAATCGATGCACGAGAAGAACCCGTCGATGACGGTCCAGCAGCTCGCGGAGACCAGGGCGGTCGAATATCTGCAGAACCGGATCGCGATAGTGCGAACGTCATCCAACGGATTCCAGGTCGTGGCGCGCGACTACGATCCCGATCGCGCCATGCTTCTGGCGCAGCACATCACGAACGCGTTCGTGAGCGCCTCGAACAGGGAGCAGATCGAGGAGATACGCGCGGTCCACGACTTCTCCGTCGAGCAGCTCGTGATCTACCGGCAGAAGCTCGAGGAGGCGGAGCAACGCCTGCAGGAGTTCCAGGAGACGCAGACGCCAGGGGGGCTGGTCGAGAACCCCGTAACCTCGGAGAACGTCAACAAGGTCGACATACTGATCAGCCAGGCCATGGTCGACCGCGACCGCGCCGCGGAACGGAGGACCGAGCGCCGCACGGCGCTCTTCAACCTGGCCTCTGAGCAGTACGACCGCCTGAGCACGCTCACGTCCGAGACCATGGACGCGCTGTTCGAAGAACTGGTCGCTCTCGAGCGCGAGATCGCGACCGTTCTGGTCCGGGCGAGCGACAACGCCCCCGAGGCGACCACTCTCTTCGTCAGGTCCGCGGAGAACAAGGACCGCGTGCGTGCGGAGGCGCGCTCGCTCGCCCGGGAGGAGTTTCCGGACCTCTCGCAGCAGGTCTACGACGCGTTCGCGGAGCTCAAGATCGCCGAGGTCGAGGAGATGATGGCCACCGAGCGCCGCCGCATCCTCGGCAGATTCATGTGGGACTACGCTCAGGGGCGAGCCAACGCTCCGGAGCGGGAGATGGAGTACCAGCGGCTAGTCCAGGAGGTCGAGAGCAACCGCGCGCTCTACGAGGCGTTCCTGGAGCAGTCGGCCGCGGGGCAGATAACCGAGGCGCTCGAGGCGGCCCGCGCCGGAGGACGGTTCGAGATCATTGAGCCTCCGACCAGGCCTACGTCGCCGGTAGCGCCGGATCGGCTCATGATCCTGGCGCTGTCGCTGCTGGGCGGGTTCGTGGTAGGCACGGCCTCCGTCTTCGTGACGGAGCAGGCCGACACGTCGTTCAAGGACATCGACGACATTGAGAGGACACTCGGGCTTCCCACGCTCGCGACCGTGCCCGAGGCGGACATCTTCAAAGCGATCGGCAGCGACGAGAAACGCAGGCGCAGGCAGAAGGGCCAGCAGGCGCTCGAGGGCAGGTCTCGCCTGGTGCGCTACATGATGCGCGAGACGCCGGTCTCGTTCGAGTTCAGAAGGCTGGCGAGGAAGCTCGGACACAGACGCGGAGGCGAGACGCCGAAATCGATCCTCATAACGAGCGCCCATCGCGGCGAGGGCAAGACGACGGCCGCCGCGTGCCTCGCCATCACGCTGGCGAAGCACCACCAGAGGCGGACGGTTCTCGTCGACGCCGATCTCCGAAAGCCGAGAGTCCACCAGCTGATGGATGTCGCCAGGGACCCGGGCCTCGCGGACGCTCTCGAGAGGGGACACCTCCTGGGATCCGACCTCAAGAGCACGGCGCTCGAGAACCTGTACGTACTGCCCTGCGGCACAAGACGCGAGCAGCCGACGTGGCTCCTGGAGTCGATGCCCGGTTCCAGGGTCCTCGAGGAGCTTCTCTCCAGCTTCGACCACGTCATCATAGACACCGCCCCGAACGTGCCGGTGCCCGACGCCATCCTCATGGGGAGTTCGGTCGACGCGGTAGTAATGGTAGTGCGCGCGGGAATCACGCCTCGCGAGGTCGTGGCGCGGGGTCTCGAGCTGCAGCTCGAGGAGAACGCCAATGTGCTGGGGCTCGTCGTCAACAACCTGGCGCGAGTCCTTCCTTACTACTACGACTACAAGTACTACCGGTACGAGGGCCAGGGCCCGCCGGAAGAAGAGCAGCCGAAGGGATAAGTGAAGCCCCGTGTTGAGAGTCCTCTCAGTCTTCGGGACGCGCCCCGAGGCGATCAAGATGGCGCCCGTGATCTCCGAACTCTCGAGGCGGGCCATCGAGTTCGATTCCCGCGTGTGCGTCACCGCGCAGCATCGCGAGATGCTCGACCAGGTGCTGTCGGTCTTCGAGATCGAGCCGGAGTATGATCTCGATCTCATGACCGAGAACCAGACTCCGGCCGGCATGACAGCGTCTGCTCTCTCAGCCCTCGACCCGGTCCTCACTGAAACAAGCCCGAATCTGGTCCTCGTCCACGGGGACACGACCACGACCATGACCGCGGCGCTCGCCGCCTTCTACCGCAAGATACCGGTGGGGCACGTCGAGGCCGGCCTTCGGACGCACGATCGCTACTTCCCGTTCCCCGAGGAGATGAATCGGGTGCTGACAGATTCGCTCTCGACGCTCCTCTTCGCGCCGACGGCGGGGTCGAAGGAGAACCTGCTCCGGGAGGGCGCGGCTCCGGACTCGATCACCGTGACCGGGAACACGGTCATAGACGCGCTCCTCGACGTAGCGTCGCGCGCGGGTCCGCCTGCCACGGAGCTCCCCGAGGGGAAGCGGCTCGTCCTGGTGACCGCGCACAGACGCGAGAGCTTCGGGACGCCACTGGAGAACATATGCCGGGCCCTGCTGGACGTGGTCGAGAGTTTCCCGGACGTCGTCGTTCTATACCCGGTGCACATGAATCCCAACGTCCAGCGCGCGGCGCGCGCGATTCTGGGGGGACACGACCGGATCGTCCTCACCGAACCGCTCCCTTACGTGGAGTTCGTCAGCCTGCTCAAGGTATCGTACCTGGTCGTAACCGACTCGGGCGGGCTTCAGGAGGAGGCGCCGGCCCTCGGGAAGCCGGTCCTCGTTCTGCGCCACGAGACGGAGCGTCCGGAGGCGGTAGGGGCGGGCACCGTCAGGGTGATCGGGACGGAGTACGACGCGGTCCTCGGCGAGTGTTCGCGGCTCCTGTCTGACGCGTCCTCCTATCGCTCGATGGCCGAGGCGGTGAACCCCTACGGCGACGGAGAAGCCTCGGGACGGATCGCCGCGGCGATCCTGGCGCACTTCGAGGGAGCACCGTTCGAGCGGCCGCGCGAGTTCGCGCCGGCGGGGGGCGCCCCATGCTGATCGTGCTCCTTCCCGCGTACAACGAAGCTGGGTCGATCGAGCCCCTCCTCCGGAGCCTGGCGGACACGTTCCGCGGACTGGAGCGGCCGGCCCGCGTGCTCCTCGTCGACGACGGAAGCACCGACGGCACGCCTGAGCGCGCGAGGGCTGAGGCCGACCGGCTCGGAGTCGATCTCGAGATCGAGCGGCACGGCACCAACAGGGGGCTCGGGGCGGCGCTCAGGACCGGCTTCCGGCGCGCCAACGAGATGCTCGGAGGCGAGGGCGTCCTCATCGGTATGGACGCCGACAACACGCACGACCCGGGCGTGATCCCGTCCATGCTTCGCAAGATGGAAGAGGGCAACGACGTGGTGATAGCGTCGCGGTACGCGCCCGGCGGCCGTGAGGTGGGGCTCTCGTCGTTCCGCAGTATCCTCTCGCGCGGGGCGAGTTTCACGATGCGGCTCTTCCTCCCCGTCAAGGGCGCTCGCGACTACTCCTGCGGCTACAGGGCATACTCCGGACGCGCGCTGGAAAGAGCCATTGGAGCTTACGGCGACCAGTTCATCGCCGAGAGCGGATTCGTGGCCTCCGCCGAGATACTCGTCAAGATGGCCCGGCTGCCGTCGAAGGTGGCGGAGGTCCCGCTCGTCCTTCGATACGACAGGAAGGGCGGCGCGAGCAAGATGAACATCTGGAAGACGATCACTCGCTATCTGACTCTGATACGCGCCGGCAGGCGCGTGGCCAATGAAGGCGGAGGAGCCGCATGAAGGGCATACCGCTCATCCTGCTGGCCGTGCTTCTCGGAGCGACCGGCCAGGTGATCATGAAGATGGGGATGAAGATCTACGGCGAGGTGTCGGCCACGAGCGTATGGGGGCAGCTCGTTCCGATTCTGAAGGTGCCGCAGGTGTTCCTCGGCTTCGTCTGCTACGGCCTCTCCGCCGTTCTATGGATAGCGGTGGTCTCGAACGTGGACCTGAGCCTGGCATATCCGATGGTAAGCCTGGCCTACGTCGTGGTGTTCCTCGCGTCGTGGCTCTTTCTGGGCGAGCACATCTCCGCCATGCGCATCGCCGGGCTCATTCTGATCGTGGCGGGCGTGCTGGTCATCTCCAGGAGCTGACGCGGGTCCCGATCGGAAGTCGCGCGCCGGAGGGTGTAGATGAGCAGGAAGACCGAGACGGCACTGATTGCTCTCGTGTTGCTGCTTGCGGCGTGGCTGCGCCTCCGCGGCCTCGATTGGGGCCTTCCGCACGCTTATCACCCGGACGAAGGCTCGATCCTCTTCCACTCGCTGGCCTTCGGCACGGGCGATCTCAACCCGCACTGGTTCCGCTGGCCATCCTTCATGATGTATCTCATGTTCGGCGTGTACGGCGTCTACTACGCGGCTGGCCGGCTGGTCGGCGAGTTCGGGGCGCCGGTCGACATACTGAGGAGCTACCTGACCGATCTCTCGCCGTTCTGGCTCATGGGCAGGTGGGTGTCCGCGCTTGCCGGCGTGGCGACCGTATGGGTGACCTACAGGATCGGGAAGAAGATCTTCGGCGTCACGGCGGGACTGATCGCCGCGCTATTCCTGGCGGTAGTCTACCTGCATGTCAGAGACTCGCACTACGCTACGCCCGACGTCGTCACGACGTTCCTCGCGTCGCTGTCGCTTCTGGCCGCCGTGAGAGCGTGCGAGAGTGAGCGCGCCCGCGACCTGGTCCTGTCCGGGCTCCTCGCCGGTCTGGCCGCGTCGGCCAAGTATCCCGGCGTGCTGGCGTCGGTGGGCACGTTCGCGGCGTTCCTCCATTTGCGCCGCAGAGGAGCAGTGCCGCTCGCCTCGATCGGCGGGGCGGCCGCGGCCTGCCTTCTGGGCTTCGTTGTCGGGACGCCGTACAGCGTACTGTCCTGGCCGGAGTTTGCGAGGGACGTATCGCGCCAGTTCACGATGGTGTCGAGCTCCGGCGTGGCTCAGGTCTCCACTTCGTTCGCCGCGGGACTGGCCGAGGTCTTCGGCCGAACCGTCATGAGGGGCGTAGGGCTACCGATCTTCGTGCTGGCGTTGGTCGGGATCGCCGCCGGACCTGCGACGCGGGTCCGAGAGCGCGGGGGATCTATCCTGGCGCTGGCGTCCTACGCGATCGCCGTGTTCGTCTTCGCGGTGCTCATTACGGTCAAGAGGTCCACGTATCTGACTCCGTCGCTTCCAGCGGTCGCGGTACTCGCGGCGTTCGGGCTGACGACGGTCCTCGGCGGGTTGTCGCGCAGGGAAGGGGCGTGGTCGCGGGCGTCGGTCGCGGTCGCCGCCGTTCTGGTCTCGGCGGTGGCTGTGGTTCCCTCGATCCGTTTCGGGACGGCGCTCGCCCGGCCCGACACGCGCACCCTTGCGAAGTCGTGGCTCGAAAGCGAGGCAGGTCCGGGGGCGAAGGTGGCGGTCGAGGAGTACGGGCCGGTGCTCAACCCGTCGGAAGCCCAGTTGAGGTCGATGGTCGGCGGGGACACGACGGCGGTCGAAGAGTGGAAAGGGCCGCAGCGTCAGCTCTCGAAGCTGAGGCTCGAAGTCGGACTGGGGCGTGAGCCCAGGTACGCGGTCTACGGAATCGGGCACGGCACGGAGCCGTTCCGCCTGCCCGACGCTTACTCCGAGCCCCGGTCGCTCGCGGCCGAGATCGATTCTCTGGGTATCCGTTTCGTCGTTCTGAGCAGCAAGGCCGCTCCATGGAGACCCATGAACGGTGCCGCGCCCCCCGCCGGGGATGGCGCCGCCCAGTTCTACCGCCGGCTGACGGCATCGGCGGAGCTGAGGGAGCGGTTCATAGCGAGGTCTCACGTGCCCCCCATCGACAGAGGACACGGACGGTCGTTTCACAATCCCGTAATAGAGGTCTACGAGCTTGAGCGCGAAGACGCTGCCGAGTCGGATCCCGCTTCCGAGCCTGAGGACGCGTGATGGAAGACCGCAACACCGGGAGCAGAGAGCCCCAGCGGCCGTCGGGCCCGCCGCCCGGCGAGGTACCGCAGTACAGCTACTCGTGGCTGCCCTATGTGTTGTGCGGGCTCCTCGCGCTCGTCATGGCGGTCGTGATCACGAGGCTGAACTACGATTACGCTCAGGCCCCTCACCGGATCGTCAAGATACTGCTGGGCCTGGCATTCGTGGGGTTCACCGTCCTCCGTCCGAAGCTGGCCCTCCATCTCTGGATACTGGCGTTGCCGCTCACCGAGTGGCTCCCGGTGACCGGAATATCGGGCCTGAACGGCGCCAATCTGCTCTTCGTGGTGGCTCTGCTGGGATGGTTGCTGCCGTGGTTCATGAGCGGAGGTCCGCTCCTTCCGAGGACGCGCATCGCCTTCCCGCTATTGGCCTACATTGCGGTGCTACTGGCGTCGGCGATAAGACCGATCCTCTTTCCTCCGGAGGGGAGCTTCTACACGCCGTCGGAACTCCTGCTCGGGATCTGGCAGAGGATCCCCGCGCTGGCCATATACTTCGTGACGGTCGGTTCGGTGAGAACGGAAGGGCGCACGAAGGCTCTGCTCGGCACCTTCGCGTTGAGCGCGGGGATCGCCGCGACCATAGCGATACGTCAGTTCATGGTCATCCCGGAGGCGAGCTCGAGGCGCGTCGGCATCGGTATGAATCCGAACGACTTCGGAGCGTACGTGGGCATGTGCGCCACGTTGCTGATCGCGTTCGTCCTGTCATCGGGGGCGTTCGGAAGGGCGAGACGCGTGCTCGTATGGCTGGGCGCCGCGGTGGCGTCGGTGGCCGTGCTCCTGCCGAAGTCGAGAGGCGCGTACGTCAGCTTCGCGGGCGGTCTGGCGGCGGCGACGTACCTGGCGAGCAAGAAGGCCTTCATCGTCTTCCTGCTGGTGGTCATCGCCTCTCCTCTGTGGGCGCCGGGCTTCGTGAAGGAAAGAGTGATGGAGACCGAGGTAGAGTCGATGGAGGCGAGCCTGACCGGAGACGTGACGGACAGACTGGATCCCTCCGCGGCCGTGAGGATCGAGATCTGGGGTATCGTGCTGCGGCAGGTCGCCAGGAGGCCACTTCTCGGTTACGGGTTCGCGTCCGTGCCCCGGCTGACGGTGGGGGAGATAGGCACTCCCTTCTCGGCGCACAGCCTGTACTTCGAGACCCTCGGCGACAGCGGCCTCATAGGTCTGGCCGCGCTCGTATGGTTGCTGGTCGCGTGTGTGAGGAGCGGCCTCGACCTCATGAGAAGGGCCACGACGCCCCTCTCGAGGGGACTCTCGGTGGGGTTCATAGCGGCCAGCGTGGTGTTGCTTCTGGCCAACGTATTCGGACAGCGGTTTCTTCACAGGGCTATAGCAGGTTCCTACTTCCTGCTGGCCGGGCTCGTAGACAGGAGCAGGATTCTGGAACGGCGCGCGGCCTCGGCAGAGGATTGAGGAGGTCATGACAACATGAGACGCAACCTGCACGTAATCCTGCTCGTCTTCGCGGCGCTCTCCATGCTGTTCGCCACGGGGGCCCGCGCCTACGATGTCGTGAGCGGGCACCCGAGGCTCTTCTTCAGGGCCGCGGACGTTCCCGCCCTGCGCGCGAAATGTTCGGGCGCATTCGCACAGGACTACAACGAGATGAGGTCGTACTGCGACTCTCACATGGGCGACTCGCTGCCGCTCTCCTCGTACGAGGCCGAGTGGCATCTCGGCGCGTACAGCTTCGTGTGGCTGATCAGCCAGAACACGACTTACGCGGCGAGGGCGAAGGCGATCGCGCAGTCGGTTCTGAGCTCCGGCAACACGGACTCGGAGTCGTGGCTGCGGGGAGGCGCGCTCTTCTTCGACTGGTGCTACGACTACCTCTCCCCGACGGAGCGCCAGTCGTTCGGACAGGCCCTCGCGTCGGGCGGGGACTCCTATATCGACAGCCAGAACTGGTCGATGATCTCGTGCTTCCACGGTCACTTCTCCAGGCTCAGGAACCTGATCTACCCCGGGCTCGCCATCTACGGCGAGGGGATCTCCGACGCCAAGGCCCGCGAGCTGTGCGATTTGTGGCGCGAGCAGACCTACGGCGCCGACCGCATCCTGTGCTGCATGGACGAGCTGGCCTGGGACGGTTCCTGGTTCCAGGGCGAGTACAGCTACAGCGGCTACCTCTACCAGAGCCGGGGGTTCGAGCTGTGGGCCACGGCCACGAACGAGAACCCGTACGAGGACTGCGACAACTACAAGCACCTGGCCGAGTACTACCTGTACGAGACCGGAGCCGAGAAGAGCGGCGGAGGCCTCCTGGGGTCGAAACAGGGCGACACCCACAGCCATGGCGCCGCGGCGGGGTCGTTCCGGCTCACTCTTCTGAAGCTGGCGAAGCGTTACCGCGACGGCCGCGCGCAGTGGCTCGCGCAGGAGATCGACCAGGTCGGCGAAGGCTACGTGAACACGTTCGAGCGCTGGAGGCTGATCGTCTTCACCGACCTGTCCGTAGCGGCGGTGCCGCCGACCGACATGCCAGACTCCTGGTTCTTCCAGGGCGTGGGCACCGTGTACATGAGGTCCGGTTTCGATCTCTCCGAGTCGAGCGATGACGTCTACGCCGTCTTCCGCTGCGAGAGGTTCCCCGACCTCCACACGCACGCGCACCAGAACCATCTGCTCGTCGCCCGCGGTGGCGACCTTCTTGCCGTCGACTCGGGCGCGTACGACCAGTCGAACTCCAGTCACCACGACAACTACTTCGCAAGGACGATCGCGCACAACACGATCACCGTCTACGATCCCAGCGAGAATACGTTCGATCCCTTCGCGAACGACGGAGGGCAGAGGCGCCCGTCGCACGGCACCTATCCCAGGAACTGCGGGGATCTGTCGGAACCCCAGTGGGACCGCGGCAGAATGGTCGCCTTCGAGGACTCGGAGACGTTCACGTACGCCAAGGGCGACGCGACGGCCGCATACTCGCCGGACAAGCTCGATTATTTCACGAGGGAGGTCGTCTATCTCAAACCCGACGTGTTTGTGATACTCGACCGCGTAGGGGCCACGTCCTCCTCGTTCGAGAAGCGCTGGCTCTTGCACTCCATTAATCAGCCAGAGGTCTCAGGATCGACCGCGGTGTTCCAGGAGGGCGATTCGAAGCTCTTCGCGCAGACGCTCCTTCCGGCGGAGCACAGCATAGATACGGTGGGCGGCCCCGGCCGGGAGTTCGAGGTGAACGGCGTGAACTACCCGCCGAACGGGGGCGCGCCCGAGGACGCCGGATCGTGGAGAATAGAGGTGACTCCGGAGAACGACGGTCGGGAGCACCTCTTCCTGCACGTGCTCTACGTGGCCGACGCCTCGGTTTCGTCGATGCCGGAGACCAAGCTCGTCGAGTCGGAGGACGTTGTGGGGGTGGAGGTCAACGGCCGTGTTGTGATGTTCACGAGGACCGGGATCGCCATCGATTCGGCAAGCTACGACTATTAGAGGCGCGCCACGCATGCGCATCTGCTTTGTCGCTCACGCGGGCTCGGCAAACACGATCTCGTGGGTCAACCACTTCGCCGACGTGATGGGCCACGACGTCCATCTGATCTCGCTCTGCCCGGCCGACGGACTGAGCGCGGCGGTCGGCCTCGACGTCGTTCCCGTCACGGGCCCGGCCGCGCTCCGGTACTTCCTTGCGATTCCCTTCGTCAGACGCAGGCTGAGAGAGATCGCGCCCGATCTGGTCGTCGGCTATCGCGTCGCGAGCTACGGGTTTCTGGCCGCGGCGGCGGGCGGAAGGCCTCTGGCCGTGGCGGCGCAGGGCAAGGTCGTCTTACCTCCGATGGCGTTCCTGAAGCTCCTGCTGGCGAGGTACGCGCTACGGCGGGCCGACCTCGTGAACTCGTGGGCGCCGCACATGACGCGAAGGCTCGTCGAGCTGGGAGCCGACGCGGCGAAGGTGCTGACCTGCCCGCGCGGGATCGACCTGGGGCTCTTCCGACCCGGAAGCGACGTTGATGATCGCTCCGAGACGGTCATGGTAACGCGGACGATGCACAGCTCGTATCGCCACGACCTCGTACTGCAGGCGGTTGCGATCGCCCGCAGGTCGCGCCCCGGACTCAGGTGCGTCTTCATAGGCCGGGGGGAGGCCAGGGGGGCTCTCGAGCGGCTCGCGGACACGCTTGGCGTGCGCGACGCCGTGGAGTTCCCGGGCCCGGTAGGTCCCGAGCGCCTCGCCCGGCTTCTGGGGGGCGCCGCGCTATACGTCTCCGCGGTGCCCACCGACGGCGTGTCGGCCTCGCTGCTGGAGGCGATGGCGACGGGCTGCTTCCCCGTCGTTACAGACAACGAGGCCAACCGGCTATGGCTCGACGGCGAGAACGGGTTTCTGGTGAGCAGGCCGGACCCGGAGGAATACGCTCGCGCCATGGTGTCAGCGCTCGAGAACGAAAGCCTGCGCGCGCGGGCGTCGGAGGCCAACAGGCGTGTTGTCGAGGAGCGGGCCGACATCTGGCGCAATCTCGGCAGGATCGAGAGCGCGTACGCGTCGCTCGCGGGTTCACGTACCAGGGGTTCGGCATGAAGAGCTGGCTGGACAGGATCTACGAGAGCTGCCCAGTGGCGCTTCAGAACGCGCTCGTATCGCTCTACGGCCGGCGCATCTTTCGGCAGCGGTTCGGTCCCGGGTTCGACTCGGCGACCGAGCTCCTCAAGAGTCTCGAGCGGGCGCCGCTGGACTCGATCCGGGAATACCAGAACGAGCGTCTGCGGAAGATCGTAGAACACGCCTACGCGACGGTTCCGTACTACGGGAGACGCTGGCGGAGCGCCGGGGTCGGGCCCGACGACATACGGGCTATCGATGATCTGGAGAAGCTGCCGGTGTTGACGCGGCAGGAGGTCATCGACAACAGGGAGGACCTGGTCTCGACGGCGGCCGACCGCGGTCAGTTGAGGCTTGCTACAACCTCGGGCACGACCGGCTACCCGGTCTCGGTCTACTGGGACCGCGGCGTGACGGTGATGAACAACGCCTGCCTGTGGCGCGCCCGGAGCTGGGGCGGAGCCGGGTTCGGCCGTCCGTACGCGACGCTGATGGGAAGGGAGATCGTCCCGCGCAGGCAGACCGAGCCGCCGTACTGGCGGTACAACTCGACCTGGAACCAGCTGCTGCTGTCTTCGTATCATCTCGACGAGGAGACTGCGCCCCTATACGTCGACAGGATGCGCGAGGCCGGAGTGGACATGCTCGAAGCGTACCCTTCGGCCGCGTATCTTCTGGCTCGCTACATGGAGATGCGGTCGCTCACGCTTCCGCTTCGGTCGGTGCTCACCTCCTCGGAGCCGCTGCTTCCGGTGCAGCGCGCGCTCATCGAGTCGCGCTTCGAGTGCCGAGTCATGGACGCTTACGGGCAGGCGGAGCGCGTCGCCTTCGCCAGCGAGTGCGAGCGCCACGAGGGGCTGCACATCTTCGAGGGGTACGGGATCGTCGAGCTGCTGGACGACGATCTGGAGCCGGTGCCCGAGGGCGGCGCCGGCCAGATCGTGGCTACAGGGCTCCACAACATGGCAATGCCCCTCATCCGCTACGCCACGGGGGACGGAGCGGTGCTCGCGCGGGAGCGATGCTCGTGCGGAAGAGCGCTGCGGCTCCTGACGGGGATCACCGGGAAGGCCGAGGACATCGTCGTAACTCCCGGAGGGCGGATGATCCCGGGGCCGCTTCTGAGCTACGCGCTCAAGGGGATCAGCGGCGTGGTCCGCTCGCAGCTCGTGCAGGAACGACCCGAGACGCTTACGGTCAGGCTGGTCGTGAACGAGGATTTCCTCCCCAGGGACGAGGATCTCATAAGGAAGGGCCTGACGGAACGGCTGGGCGATGAAGTCACGCTGCGGTTCGACTACGTGAGCGAGATAGAGCTCTCCGGAAGAGCGAAGTACCGGTGGATCATCTCGAGCGTGCCGCTCAGATGGGGTGAGCTCAGCACGTCCAACCTGTACGAGGGGGGGGAGGCCGACTGAGGCGAAGACGCGGCGAGATTCCCGACGGGCGCGCCAGGAGAGTGCTGCACATCGTTCAGTCGCTGGATACCGGCGGCGCCGAGCGCGTGGTGGCCGAGTACGGACTCGCGCACGATCGCGACAGGTACAGCCCGGAGGTGTGCTGCGTATTCGAGGGCGGGTATCTGGTTCCGATGCTCGAGAGCGCCGGCGTCCCCGTTCACGCGCTGCGCAGGCGGTCGAAGCTGGATCCGGTCGCCTTTTTCAGACTCGCCCGTCTGATCGCGGCGCGGCGGTTCGACGTCGTCCACAATCACAACTTCACGGCGCTCGCCATCGGCTGGCCCGCGGCGGCCGCGGCCGGGGTCCCCACGCTTGTCAGGACCGAGCACAACGTGAGCAGACGGACGCGTCCTCTGCGCAGGCTCCTCTCGAGGCTGGCCGCGACCCGGGAGGACGCCCAGATAGCGGTCTCCGATGCCGTCAGGGAGTCACACGTGGCCGCGGGGAGACTGCCGGCGCTCAGGTTCGCGACAGTGTGGAACGGCATCTCGGATGCCAGATTGCTCACGCGCGAGGACAGGGCGGACTTGCGGCGGCGGCTCGGGTTTCCGCCCGGGGCGACGATCTGCCTGAGCGTGGGGAGTCTGACCGAGCAGAAGCACTTCGCCAACCTGCTCAGGGCGGCCGCGCTGGTCGTCCGGGACGTTCCCGACGCCCTCTTCGCGGTAGCCGGAGCGGGCCCCGAGGGGCCAGGGTTGCTGAGACTGGCGGATGAGCTTGGCTTGGCCGAGAACGTCTGGTTCCTGGGGCGCACGACAGACGTGCCGGCGCTCCTGGGCGCGTCGGACATGTTCGTTCTTTCCTCCGAGTGGGAGGGGTTGCCGATAACAATACTGGAAGCGATGGCTGCCGGGCTGCCGTGCGTCGCGACTCGCGTGGGAGGGGTCGAGGAGGCCATCGAGGACGGAGTGAGCGGCCTCGTGGTGGAGCCGGGCGACCCGGACGCGCTCGCGGGCGGGATACTCACGCTGGCTGAGGACGAGGGCCTTCGGGAGAAGCTCGCTCGGAGCGCGCGCGCCGTCTACGAGCGTTCCTTCACGGCCGAGCGGATGGTCCGGGAGACAGAGGCGCTGTACGACCTGGCGTCGCTCGGGTGCTCCGAGTACGCGGCGAACGGGCGCATCAGGGTGCTATACGTGATCGGGCAGCTGTCGTTCGGCGGGGCCGAGCGCCAGGTCGCCGAGCTGGCTACGCGGCTCCCCAAGGAGAGATACGAACCCATCGTCTGCTGTCTCTCGGAGGGCGGGCCGCTGGCGGACGAGCTGCGACGCGCGGGAGTGCGAGTCGTCTGCGTGGGCAAGCGGAGCGGCGCGGGTTCCGGCGCCTCGATGGCGCTTGCGCGCCTCGTCCACGGCGAACGCCCGGCGGTGATCCACTCATATCTCTTCTCGGCCAACTGGCGCACGCTCCTCGTGGGTCGGCTGGCGCGCGTGCCTCTCGTGATCACGTCGGTGCGGAACGTCGACATACACGGGATGTTCGCGTTCACTCTCTTCGAGCGCGCGCTGTCGCGCCTGAACGACCGCGTAGTGGCGAACGCGCAGGCGGTGAAGGACTACGTTGCCGGCGCGCACTGGATCCCCCGCGACAGGATAAACGTGATAATGAACGGCGTCGCCTTCGAGAGGGTAGAGTCGGAGGCGGACGTCGCTTCGGCGCGGGAAGCCGGTGACGCACCGGGCCGCCCGACGGTTCTCGCAGTGGCGAGCCTCACCCCCAAGAAGGACCACGCCACGCTTCTCAGGGCCGCGTCGGCGGTCGCCCGGGAGGTTCCGGATGTGCTGTTCGTGCTTGTGGGAGGCGGTAGGCTCCGGGAGAAGCTGGAGAGGGAGGCGGCCGATCTCGGCATCTCGCGCAACGTCGCGTTCAGGGGAGAGCTTTCTGATGTCGCCCCCGCGCTCAGGGAAGCTGACGTCTGCGCGCTGACGTCGCTCAAGGAGGGTTGCTCCAACTTCATCATGGAATCCATGCTTGCGGGAAGACCCGTGGTCGCGACAGATGCGGGCGGCAACCGGGAGCTCGTAGAGGACGGCGTGACGGGCTACGTCGTTCCTCTCCGGGACGACGCGGCCGTGGCGAAGCGTATTGTCGAGCTTCTCGCCGATCCGTCTTCCGCTCGCGGCATGGGTGCCCGGGGGAGGGAGCGGGCGAGACGGCTCTTCGGTGTGCAGCGAATGGTCGACGAGACGGTCCGGCTCTACGAGGCGGTTCTGAACGCCCGTGTGCCGGGGCTGGTGGCCTGGTCTCTGGCGAGAGCGGCGAGAACCGCCCGAGGTGAAAAAGGCGGGCGCCGGGGGGAAAGCGAGGCCGGACTTGGCGAGTGATAGGGCCCGGCAACCGCGGACGCGCAGGTCGCTCCTGAGACGCGCGGCGTCGAGCGTCAGGTGCTCGCCTCTTGCGGCGCGGGCCCTGTCGATGATCCCCGGGACGGGCGCGGTCGTGCTACGCTACCATTCGGTCTGCGACGACGTCGGCTGGAGCGGCGAGTACATCCAGAAGAGCCTCGTCACGAGCACCGAGGTCTTCGACCGGCAGATGTGTTTCCTCGGGGAGCGATACACGGTCGTCGGAGTTCCGCGACTCGCGGAGATGCTGCGGAGCGGCGCGCGGGTTCCCGCGGGGCTGGCCGCCGTCACCTTCGACGACGGCTACGAGGACAACTACCGGAAAGCTATGCCGATTCTGCGGAGACACGGGCTGACCGCGACGTTCTACGTCACGTCGGGCTGCGTCGGCGACGCGCGGGTGCTCTGGACGGTGCGGCTCCGGCGCGCGGTGAGAGGTTGCTCGAAGGGTTCGCTCGTTCTCCGGTGCGTCGGAGAGCGGTCGGTCGACGTTTCGGGAGACGAGGCGAAGGAGAGGGCGATCAGGCTGTTGACGGCCGCCGTCAAGAGGTCGCCGCCGGCCGAGGCCGACCGCATGCTGGAGGAGATCGAGGAGGCCTGCGGCACCGCTAGGGCGGAGCAGGATCGACGGATCATCATGAACGAGGCCGAGCTCAGGGAACTCCATGCGGCGGGCATGACGGTGGGCGCCCACACGGTCAACCATTATAACTTGACCTGTCTGGAGACCCCTGACATCGCGCGTGAGCTGGGCGAGTCGAGGCGGTTCCTCGAGGGGGTTATCGACGCGCCCGTGCTGCATCTGGCATACCCTGACGGCAGAACCGGCAGGCACTTCGACGGGCGGGTTGCCCGCGTGGCCCTCGAGGAGGGCTATCGATCGGCGGTGACGTCGATAGCGGGCCCCGCGTCCCAACGATACCCGGTGCTCGGTATTCCCAGGCTCGGTGTGGTCCCCAGCCACGAGAACCTTGGACGACTGGCTTTCGATATGCAACGTGCTAGGATAAGCGGGGCGCGTGACGGCGTCTTCGAAGAGGTTCGCTCGGCGACGGGCGCGGCTGAGGGCGTCCGTGGGGAAGCGGGGGAGGGCGCGGTTGAGGCCTAGTGAAGGCGGGCGAGAACGGCGCGCTGCTGGCCGGCCGGCCAGAGTTGTGTTCTGGGCGGGATCGTTCGAACTCGCCGGCACGCAGAGATTCCTCCTGTCGCTTCTGCGCGGATTGGACAGAAGCGTTTACGAGCCGATCGTCTTCTCGACGAAGCCCGAGGGGGAGCTTCTGCCCGAGATAGAATCTCTCGGCGCCTCCGTGCACGAGTTCGGCACCGGACGGAGCCCTCTTTCGCCACGCACGATCGGAGGTCTGTGGAGGGCCGGTCGGTTTCTGCGCCGGGAGCGGGTCGACGCTCTGTGCTGCATGCTGGGCATAACGACGCTGTTCGGGCCGCTGGTGGGTCGCGCGGCGGGCGTGCCGGTCGTCGTCAACAGCCAGCGGAACATGGGATACTGGTTGCGCGGCAGGTCGCGGCGCTGGCTGTACGGATTCGTCAGTCGGCGGATCGTCGACGCCGTCCTTGTCAACAGCCGGGCGGCCGGCGAGGAGCTGGTAGGGCGATTCGGGGTCGACGCCGGGAAGGTCCACGAGATACCGGCGGGCGTCGACGTAGCCGCCTTCGAGAGCGCGCGGCGCGACGAGGAGCTTCGTCGTGAGCTGGGCCTTGAGAACGTCAGGGTCGTGGGAGCGGTGGGAAAGCTGTCCCGCGTCAAGAACCATGCGCTCTTCCTGAGAGCGGCGGCTCGCGTCGTCGGCAGCAGGAAGGACGTGGCGTTCCTGATCGTGGGCGACGGTCCGCTCAGAAAGGACCTGGAGGAGCTGGCGGGATGGCTGGGGCTCACGAGACGAGCGCTCTTCCTGGGTGATCGCCGCGACGTCCCCGAGCTGCTCAAGCTGATGGACGTGTTCGTGATGCCGTCGATGTCCGAGGGGCTACCGAACGCGGTCATGGAGGCCATGGCGGCGGGGCTCCCGGTCGTCGCCACGGACGTGGGCGGCGTGTCGGAGCTTGTCGTGGACGGCAGGACCGGGAGGCTGGTAGCGCCTGACGACGAGAACGAGCTGGCGGAGGCCGTCACGTCTCTTCTCGAGGCACCCGGGAGAGCGGCTGAGATGGGCGCCGCTGGCCATGAGAGGGTGAAGGCCGGGTACGACGTGGGAGCCTCGGTAGTAAGATTTGAGGACGTGCTGGGCGGCCTGCTACTCGCCGCCGGACGGGGTCCTGAGAGATGAGAGTCCTCTTCATCACGCAGTACTATCCCCCGGAGATCGGCGCGGCTCCCCTGCGGGCGAGCAACTTCGCGTCCAGACTGACCGGCATGGGACACGAGGTCACGGTCCTCACGGGCATGCCGAACCACCCGAGCGGTATCGTGCGCGGGAAATACAGGGGGAAGCTCAGATACGTCGAGGATGTCGAGGGCGTCCGTGTCGTCCGTGTGCAGGTGTACGCGTCCCCGCGCAAGACCTTCCTGAGACGCATGCTCAACCACATCTCCTTCACCGCCACCTCGTTTTTGGCCGGGCTCACGGCCGGTCGGGCGGACGTGATCCTGGTCAGCTCGCCACCCCTCTTTCTCGGGATCTCGGCCTGGCTTCTGAGCCTCATCCGCGCGGCGCCGTTCGTTCTGGATATTCGCGACTACTGGCCCCACGCCGCTGTCGAGCTCGGGCAGCTTCGGGGCCGCCGGCTCATATCCCTCGCCGAGGGCCTGGAGCGCTTCCTCTACCGGCGGGCGGCGCGGCTCGTCGCGGTGACGCCCGGGATGGAGCGCATGATGCTTGAGCGCGGCATCCCCGGGCATCGCATCGCTCTCATACCCAACGGGGCCGATCTTGACAGGTTCTCTCCGGCCCCGGACGACTCGACCTCCGGCAACGGGACTTGGACCGCGATCTACGGTGGGACGCACGGCCTCGTACACGGGATGGAGGTGATCTTGGAGGCCGCGGACCTGCTTCGGGACGACGAACGGGTGCGCTTCGTGCTCGTCGGGGACGGCGTCGCGAAGGACCTGCTCGTCGAGGAGGCCAGGCGGAGAGCGCTGCGCAACGTCGAGTTCCTGCCGAGCGTGCCGCCAGAGGAACTGGCGGCGCTCATCCGCGCGTCGGACGTATGCCTCGCCACGACCAGACCCGGCGCCTTCAGCGGCGGCACGATCCCGGTGAAGCTCTTCGACTACATGGCGTGCGGGAGGCCGGTCGTGGCGGCGGTCTCGGGCGACGCGAGGGACCTGGTCGAGAGATCGGGCGGAGGCGTCTCGGTCGACCCGGGAGACGCGCCCGCCCTGGCTCACGCGCTCGTCGACATGCTCGAGCATCCCGAGCGCGCGAGGGAGTGCGGCGAGAAGGGGAACCGCTACGTTTGCGTCGAGTATTCGCGCGAGCGCCTGGCCGAACGACTTGCCGAGGTCCTCACGTCGGTTCTGGCCGCCGAGCGCGTCCTCGACAGGGGCCACTTCGGCGTTCGCCGCTATCTCGCGGGGAAGTACGCTCTCGACGTCGTATTCGCCGCCCTCTTTCTTGTGGTCACGTCGCCTCTGTTCCTCCTTCTGTCCATTCTCATCAAGCTGGACTCCCCGGGCCCCGCGATATTCCGGCAGCGCAGGATCGGCGTCTACTCGGAAGAGTTTCTGATCTGGAAGTTCAGGACGATGTACAGCGGCACGCCCGATCTTGCGACCGACGTCATGGCGGGACGCCACAGGAGCTACACGACCAGGCTCGGGCGGTTTCTGCGCCGGACGAGCCTCGACGAGCTGCCGAACTTCTGGAACATCCTCAGGGGCGAGATGAGCGTGGTCGGCCCCAGACCGGCGCTCTACAACCAGAGCGAGTTGATCGAACGTCGCCGCCAGCTCGGTGTCGACCTCCTGCGCCCGGGCCTGACGGGCTGGGCGCAGATCAACGGGAGGGATAGCGTGAAGCTGGACGAGAAGGTCCGCCTCGACGAGTTCTACGTGCGGAACTGTTCCCTTCCGCTCGACGCCAAGATCCTCCTTCGCACCGCCGGCGCGATGTCGAGTCAGGACCAGAGCGCTGCGAGCGCGGCCCGCGTCAGGGGAGCCGATCGATGACCCCCTCAGCAAAGGAAGACGGCGCCGGGGCGCGAGCCGCCTCGTCTCGCTGGAGCGCCCGGACGATCGTGGCTGTCGTCGTCATCGCGGTCCTCGCGGCCGTGGCGTATCGTCAGGTCTTCGCGACGCTCGTCCGCACGTGGGAGGCCAGCGCCGACTACTCGCACGGCTACATCATCCCGCCGATAGCCGTCTTCCTCTTCTGGCGGGAGTGGAAGAAGTTCGTAGCCGCGATCGGCCGCGGGAGCTGGTGGGGACTCACGCTCATAGTCGCGGCCCTCGCGGGCTACATTCTGTCGATCCGCGCCGGCGTCTTCATGACGCAGGGGTACTCGTTCGTTATCCTGCTCTTCGGTATTGCGCTGTTCATCTTCGGTCGAAGGGCGACCGCGAAGGTGTGGTTTCCCCTCGCGTACCTCTTCTTCATGCTCCCCATCCCGCCGTTTCTGGTGAACGAGGTGAGCTTCGCTCTCAAGGAGTTCGCCGCCAGAGCGGGAAGCGCCATCGCACACCAGCTCGGCGTGCCGCTCGTCCGATCGGGCATGACCATCCACCTCCCGGCTGGTTCTCTCAGGATCGCAGACCCCTGCAGCGGGCTGCGCTCTCTGATAGCGCTCGTCGCTCTAGGTGCGCTCTTCGCCTATCTCTCCAGGGGGCGGCACTGGAAGAGGGTGGTCCTCTTCCTCTCCGCGGTGCCGCTGGCGGTCGGGGCGAACGTCCTCCGCATAGCCGTGCTCTGCGTGGTCGCGGGCATATGGGGCGTGGATGCGGCGCTGGGGTTCTTCCATGACTTCTCCGGGTTCCTGCTCTTCGTGGTAGCATTCCTCGGGTTCCTTGTGGTGCGCAGGGCGTTGCGTCTGGGCGGCCGAAGCGGGGAGGAAGCATGAACGCCGTGGCTCGTGTCGCGATCGTCTCGATTCTGCTTCTGGGAGCGGCGGCCTACGTCTACCTGAATCCGCCCGACGAAATGGCTGTCGTGCCGGGCACACTGGCGGGCTTCCCGATGAGGCTCTCGGGCTGGTCCGGCGAGGAGAGGAACTTCGATGACGTGGTCATCGAGGAACTGGACGCCGACGACGTGCTGTCCAGGAAGTACACGAAGGACGACCAGTCGCTCTGGTTCATCGTGATCTTCCACCAGAACGAGCGGTACGGCGCGCACGACCCCCTCGTGTGCTATCGTTCTCAGGGATGGTCCGTTGTGGACGAGGGAACGGTCGCGCTCTCGCGGCCCCGGGGGCGCTTCGACGCCAACTGGGCGCTCTTCGAGTCGCGCGGGCACAGAAGGCTCGCGCTCTACTGGTGGTACACGGCCGGCGATCTGGCGACCGGCGACCGCGATCAGTTCTTCGCCCGCATGGCGCGCTCTGGTATCGTGTCGAACGTGACGTTCGGCGCGTTCATAAGGGTCTCCACGGTTGTCGTCAACGACGATGTGGCGAAAGCCAGAGAGACAGTGGTAGCGTTCGCTGAGGAGGCGCTTCGCCACCTGCCGGCGCTCTTCGAGGTGGAGTAGAGGAGGCGCCCGGCCACCCGCCGGCGCTCTTCGAGGTGGAGTAGAGGAGGCGCTTCGCCACCTGCCGGCGCTCTTCGAGGTGGAGCAGAGGAGGCGCCCGGCCACCCGCCGGGGCCCTTCGAGGTGGAGCAGGGGAGTCCGCGCGCCGCACATGAGTGGAGGTACGATGAGGCTTCTCAGGCAACTCAATGCTTTCATCTGGAGTTTCGCCGAAACATTCCGGTCGCTGCGCAGGGGCGTGGCCGTCGCGCCCTTTGCCGTGTACGCCGCGGTGCAGCTTCTCCTGACGGCGGGCGTGGTCTGGTTCGCGTACCCTCCCATGTCGAGCACGATCGCTCCCGCTCTGCGGTGGCGTCTGGGAGAGGCCGCGCTTCACTATCCCGCGAACCTCTTCGCGCTCCGGCCGGCGCTGGCGCAGGCGGACTCCGTTCTCATGATATTCCTCGGCGCGGTCCTTACGGCCGCCGCGGTGCACATGTTCGCTTCCTTCTACTCGGGAGGCCGAGACGGCTTCGCGGCGGGGTGGAGGGCGGCGGTGGGCCGATACGTGCCCCTGGCGCTCGTGGCGGCGGTCCTGATGCTGGTGACTCACCTGGTGGCGCGCGCCCCGTTCACGTTCACGCCCGGATTGGCCGAGCGGTCGCCTGCCCTCTTCCGTATCCTGAGGCTAGGTGGGCTACTGCTGGTCGTCGTGATCCAGTCGCTCTTCGTCTACACCGCCCCCTATCTTGTGCTCAGGGGGCGGAGCCTGATCTCGGCCGTCACCGGTAGCTTCAGATTGGCTGCGGTGATGCCGCTCACGACGCTCCTGATCGTCGGCATCCCCGCGGCGTTCGAGCTTCTTCCGCTCTGGCTGACGCGCCAGAGCCGCACGATCGCGACGAGGATGGCGCCCGAGTTCCTCATCTGGATCATGGTTCTCTGGATCGCTGTCATATTCTTCGCGGGCTACTTCACGACGGGCGCGTCGACCAGGATGTTCCTGCACGCGACGCAGGAGGAGATGGAGGAAGGAGGTGGCGCTTGAAGGGCGGACCGAGGCGGCGTGAGTTGACGTTCTCGATATCGGCAGGGGCGCGCGCCGCATGCCTTCTCACGTTCCTGGTCGCGTTGTCGCTGGCCCTGTCGTCGTGCGGCCCGAAAGGCGGGCTCTCAGACAGATACGTGGCGGAGAAACTGGCGTGGCGCGCAAGGACGCTCAGGAGGGCCATGGCCGAGAATCCCGACATGGCGACCGACGAAATGAGGCAGCGGCTCGAATCCACGTACAGGGAGATCGTGACGCTCTTTCCTCCTCCGGGCGAGCCGGAAGGGGGAATCACCGATCTCGCCGAGGACGTCGCGCGCATATCGGGAATGAGCAGACTCAGGCTGGCCGCCCTTCTCGAGGAGCGCGGTGAGGCCGCCGAAGCGCGACGGTTCTACGCGACGGTAGCGGACAGCTTCACGTTCGCGCGCGACATGTCGATCGAAGCCGCCTCGCGCCTGGCGGCGTCGCTGGAGAGGGCGGGTGAGTACGAGGAGGCCGCCTCGGTCCTCTGGAGCCTTGTCGAACGCTGGCCGCCGGCCGAGGGGCCGAACGAGCCGCCGGATCAAAGGGTGATCGGCGCGGCCCGAAGGGGGGCGGGCGACCTCGTCTCGGCCGGGAAGGCCGAGCCCGGCGACGCGCTCGCAAGAGCAAGGGACTACTACGAGGATCTGGTCAGCCGGTGGTCCGGCACCGACGTGGCGGCGGCCGCGCTTGCGGCCATGGGCGAGACGTACGAAATGCAGGGGCGGTGGACCGACGCCGTCGACACGTACGAGAAGCTCGACAGGGAGTACGGAGGACCGGGAACGGAAGCCTCCCTCTGGATCAAGCTGGGCGACCTCTACTCGAGCGGCCTGGGCGACAACGACAAGGCGGCCGAGTACTACCGGTCCGTGGTCGCCGAGTACGGAGACACGCCGGAGGGTGGAGCCGCTTCGATATCGCTGGCGCGCTTCGACATCGGCGCAGGCAGGTACGATGAAGCCAGAAGCAGGCTGCAGTCCGTGGCGACCGAGTTCGCCGACGAACCCGCGCTGGCGGCGACGGCGACGCAGCACATGGCCGCGTCGCTCGAGTTAGAGGGCCGCCCGGAGGACGCCATCGCCAGATACGGCGAGCTGTCGGCGTCCTATCCGACCTCTCTCTATGGTCTGGCGGCGCCGCTGCGCGTGGCGGAGATCTACGAGGAGATGGACGAGGATGTCGCCTACAGCGCCGCGCTCGAGGGCGCCGCGGAGAAATACGAGCGTATCATCCGGGACTACGCCGGATCACCGGCCGAGTTGGCCGCGCGGAACTACCTGATCACCGTTAAGAAACGGCAGGAGGAATGGCCCCGGGTCGCGGAGCTCTTGCTGGAGACCGCATCGAAGAGCCCGGAGGACCCCGCGTCGGTCTCGATGATGTTCCAGGCGGCCGGGATCTACGAGTCGCAGCTCTCGGACGAGGAGGCGGCACGGGAGGTTCTGCGCGCGATCGCTGCGAGATACGCGGACGGGCCGGCCGGCGAGCGTGCCGCCCGGCTTCTCGATGACGACGCCCGGTAGCCGGACCATACCGAAGTGAGTGGCCCGCCCGGCTGTGACGGTCTCGAGCGACTGTGCGCTTCCCCGATGACCGGAGGCGCGCAGGCCCGCTTCCACAGGCGCAGCTTGACACCCCGCCCGCGCGGGACCTACAATCCCGTGGGGCCGGAGCGAGGCCATGAAACGCGCACAGCCCAAGGAGCCAGCGATGCACGCAAGAACGCTAGTCATGGGTCTCTCTCTGCTGCTTCTGCTTGCCGCCGCGCCGGACGCGGCGACTGCGCAGGAGGGCGGCGGGCTGATCGTCAGGTCGGCACCTCCGGGGGCGGTCGTGGAGCTTGTCGGAGAATACGTCTTCCGCGGCGTCACGCCGTGGACGCTCGACAGGGGGCTCTCCGGGAGGTACGAGGTGCGGGCCTACAAGTCGGGCTACGAGGAGTGGGACGGATACGTCCTTCTCTCGTCGACCCGCCGGGACTCCCTGACGATCCGGCTCTCCAGGAAAACGCCCCTCGGGGCGGGGCTCCGCTCCGCCATCGTTCCGGGATGGGGCCAGTACTACACCGACCAGGGCGTGAAGGGGACGCTCTTCCTGACGGCGGAGATCGCCGCTCTGTCCGTCGTTCTCTGGGCGAACGAGAAGAGGGACGACGCCCACAG
>WJLY01000049.1 GCA_014728245.1 Candidatus Effluviviaceae Genus IV sp. | reverse complement strand
CGACTTGACCGCTCGAGCCTCGGCCGACGGCCGCGCCGCACCCGCTGGAGTACCGGGTCCTTCACGGCCGCGCGCACTTCCTCCACGTCCTACGGAACGCTTCCCGCCGGTCCGCCCGGCGGACTCTCCGCCCCGCGGTGGGCTTCCGCCCTCGCGTTCGTCGGCGGTGCCGGCCATCTTCAGAAGACCCTCGCGCCTCTCGGGAGAGAGGTAAACCTCGGTCTCGCCGAGCTCCTTCATCTCGCGGAAGTATCTGACGAGAAGGGCGCGCGCCTTCTCTTCCGTGGAAGCGTCACCGCTCACTCTTCTTCTCTCCCATCTCCTCCAGGGCCGCGGTCAGCACGATGTCCGCCAGCTCAGTCTTCGAGATCATGCCCGGCGACACCACTCCGCCGGAACGACCGATGAGGGTCGCCACGTTGGTCTCGGTGCCGAAGGCGGCGCCCTCCATCTTGGGGTTGTTCACGACTATGAGGTCGAGCCCTTTTCGCTCGAGCTTTGCACGCGCGTTTCGCTCCTCGTTCTCGGTCTCGAGCGCGAACCCGACGAGACACTGCCCCGGCCGCCGCTTGCCGGCGACACTGCTCAGGATGTCGACGGTCGGCTCAAGCTCCAGGACCATCGGCTCGGGGCCCTTGCGAAGCTTCTCTTCGGATCTGACCTTCGGCCTGTAATCGGCGGGCGCCGCCGCCATGAAGAGCATGTCGAGAGAAGCCATCTCGGACGACACCGCCTCGTACATCTCGTCGGTCGTCGTGACGGTCACGTACTTCACTCCGTCAGGCGGTCCCAGCGACACGGGCCCGGAGATGAGCGTCACCTGCGCGCCCCTTCTGGCCGCCCTCTCCGCGAGCGCGAAGCCCATCCTCCCGCTCGACGGATTCGAGATGTGGCGGACCGGGTCTATCGATTCCCGCGTCGGGCCCGCGGTGACCACCACGCGCCTGTCGGCCAGGTCCTGCTCGGGCAAAAGAATATCGACGGCCATGTCCGCGATCCGATCCGGATCGGCGAGCCTGCCCTTTCCCACGGCGCCGCTTGCGAGCCTCCCGGCCTCGGCCTCCACGATGATGACGCCGCGCGATCTCAGCGTCTCGAGGTTCTTCGCGACCGCCGGCGACTCCATCATGTGGACGTTCATGGCCGGCGCCAGGAGCACCGGACAGGTCATGGCCAGAAGCTCGGTCGAGAGAAAATCGTCGGCGATGCCGCCCGCCATCTTGCCGATGACATTCGCGGTCGCCGGCGCCACGATCGCCAGGTCGGCCGCCTCGGCCAGGTGCACGTGCCGCAGATGGTCGTCGCGCTCGAGCGCCTCCTCGGCTGAGGCCACGCTCTTCCTTCCCTTCTCCGGGAACATGCTGACGACGACTTCGATTCCGGTCAACGTCTCGAAGGTGAGAGGCGCCACGAAACGCGTCGCGTTTTCCGTCATCACGACGACAACGCGCGCGCCCATTGCAGTCATGCGGCTGGCGATGTGGGGTACCTTGAACGCCGCGATGCTGCCCGTCACACCGAGAACGACAGTCTTGCCGGCGAGCGGTCTGGCCTCGAACTCCGCCACCTGCGCTACTCCTCCTCTTCCTCCGGCTCCTCGCGCTCCGGAACCTCGTATTTCACCTTGCCCTCGTTGATCATGCGCAGCGCCAGCGACGTCACCTTCTCGTGCGGGTCGGGCCGGTCATCCGCGGGCATTCTATGGAGCCTTCTCGCCACCTTGGCCGCCAGGACGGCGCCCAGATATTCGTTCTGCGCGTGCTTCAGGAGACTCCGCTTGTCGAGCTGCCTCATCGCCACCCCCTGTTCACTTTCCGCTCCCCGACGTACGCTTCTCTCTCTCTTCTCGGATGATACCTCTGACCTCTTCGACAACGCGATCCAGGTCGTCGTTCACCACGCGGTGGTCGTACTTGTCGGCCCAGCCATGCTCCTCCACGGCGTTTCTGAGCCTCGTCGCTATCACGTGCTCCGCGTCGGTGCCCCTGGAGCGCAGCCTGCCCTCCAGCTCCTCCGACGACGGCGGGAGCACGAACAGGAGCAGGCTCTCCGGGTAGGCCTTCCGCATCGACATCCCGCCCTGCACGTCGAGGTCCATGATGACGTCCAGCCCCTCGGAAAGCAGCCCGTCGATGACCGTCTTCCGCGTCCCGTATCGGAACCCGTGAACGACCGCGGACTCGGCGAGCATCCCCTCGTTGATCAGGGCGTCGAACTCGTTGTCGCTCACGAACTCGTAGTGCTCGCGGTCGACCTCCCCGGGCCGCGGAGGCCGCGTGGTGACAGACACGGAGTACGCGATGAGCGGATCGGCCTCGAGCACGCGCCGGCAGATCGTCGTCTTGCCGCTGCCTGACGGACCCGATATTACGATTGGGAACGCTCTTCTCTTCATTCCGTCTCCGTTCGCGTCACGCGTCTCCGTTGTCGCGCCCCTCCAGCCTCTGCGTTATCGTCTCAGCGGCGACGGCGGAGAGCACGACGTGGTCGCTGTCTGTCACGATGACGGCCCGGGTCCGCCTGCCCTGGGTCGCGTCGACCAGCTTGCCAGTGTCTCGCGCGTGGTCCTTCAGCCTCTTCACCGGCGCCGATCCGGGCGTGACCACCGCCACCACGCGATCGGCCGCGACCACGTTCCCGAATCCAACGTTCAGGAGTACGGCGCCCAAGCTTCACCTCCCCTCCGGGGTCACTCCACGTTCTGGATCTGCTCCCGGAACTTCTCTATCTCCTCCTTGAGTTCGACAGCCGAGACAGACAGGTCCGTATCGGTCGTCTTCGAGCCCATCGTGTTCGCCTCACGGTGCATCTCCTGAGCGAGGAAGTTGAGTCGTTTACCGGTCGGCTCGTCGCGCCCGAGCACCTCGCGCGCCTGCGACACGTGCGCCCTGAGCCTGACCAGCTCCTCCGTGAAGTCCGCCCGCTCCGCGGCGCTCGCTGCCTCCTGCGCGATGCGTCCCTCATCGACCGTCGCGACTCCCTCCAGAAGCTCCCTCATCTTGGCCTCGACCCGCTCCTTGAGCGCGAGCGTGGCTTCCGGCGCCTTGCGCTCTACCGTAGACACGATACTGTCGATGGCGTCGAGACGACGCGCGAGCTCGCTCTCGAGTTCCGCTCCTTCCGTCTCGCGCATCGCCACGAGAGCGGCGATCGCCTCCGAAAGCGGCGGCTCGAGGTGGTTCCACAGCTCATCCGCGTCGCTCGACTCCGCTCTGGGCTCGAACAGCTGGGGAAGCGCGGCCAGCGTAGCCATGTCCACGTCTCCCTCGATGGACAGCTCGCGCCCCAGCTCCCTGAGGTCCCGCACGAGCGCCCGGGCCGCGTCCGCGTTAAGCGCCACGGGGGCCTCGCCGGTCTCCCGCCAGTCTATGTAGATCGTCACCTTGCCGCGCGCGAGCCTCGACTCGACGGCCTTCCTGATCCTGTCCTCCACCGGAAGAAGCTGCCGCGGCGCCTTCACCTGGACGTCGAGGAAGCGCTGGTTCACGGACCGCGCCTCCACGCGCACGCTTCGGTTGCCGTCGGCCCTCTCCGAGCCGCCGTAACCGGTCATGCTTCTGAGCAAGGATTCCTCCTTCAATGGTGGGTGCCCCGTAAGCCCTTACGATAGCGCGTCTCCGACCGGCAGTCAACGTTTTCGAGAGGTTTCCGTCGGATTGTGGCGATAATCGGCACAGGTTGACCTTCCACCGCCCGCGGGGATATACTCTCGCCGTCCACACCAGGTCGCTCGTTCCCCGGACACAGGGAGGCACGCTTGAACGCGGCGGTGCTCCGCAGGCTCGTCGAGGAGACGGCGCCACGCGTGGTCGGACTGGCGGTCCGGGACGTCGTCGCTCCGGCCCGCGATTTCCTGGTACTCAGGCTGAACGGCGAGAGAAGGTCCGCGTTGGGCTTCTGTACGTCGAGAGCCCTCCCGCTCCTCTTCGTAATGGAGGGTGACGGCCCCGATGAGATCGAGCCCAACGGCTCGGTACCGCAGGGCTTGAGGGAAATGCGGGGCGCGACGCTCGAGTCTCTCGAACCAGTCGAGGGCGGCCGCGTGGTCGTGGCCACGTTCAGGCGGACCGATCAGGTCGGGCGCGAGATAGAGCGCGCGCTGGTCGTGAGTCTCGATCGCCGCCCGTCGGTCAGCGTGATGGACGCCTCCCACGCTTCTGGCGGGTCCTCTCAGGGGGACGTAGACGCCGCGGCCGATCCCGGAGAGCCGTCGCTCGGCCTGCGACACGACGACCGCGGCAGACTGCACGTCGGGCTTCCGGCCGGCGACAGGCCGTGGGAGGAAGAGCGCTCGTTCGAGACGTGGAACGAGGCCGCTGTCCACGCGGCGACCGAGCTTCTGCCCGAGATCGTGACCGAGCGGCGCCGCTCCGAACTCATGCGCATCGTGAGGAGAAGACTCAGGCGCAAGCGCCGCGCGATCTCCAAGGTGGAACGCGAGATCGCGGAGGCGGCCCGGTTCGAGGAGTTTCGTCACAAGGCCCAGCTGCTTCTCATGAGGAAGGACAAGATCCCAAAGGGCGAGAACCGCGTCAGGGTCCTCGACTACGACAACTCCACCGT
>WJLY01000048.1 GCA_014728245.1 Candidatus Effluviviaceae Genus IV sp. | reverse complement strand
GAGCCGGCCGTCCCGGATGCCGGGAGGTAGAGCTTCCGCTTCGTGCCTCCGGTCGAGTCCCCCCGGACCTGGATCACTAGGTTGTGCTGGGCGTCGAGGGAGTTCGCGGGTTCGAGCTTCCATGCGTAGCCCGCGCGCTCCATCAACTCGGAGAACGCCTCACGGTATGTCCGGCGGTTTACGTCCACGTGGGGGAGGTAGAAGGTGTCCGCGCCGGTCGGGAACACCGTGGACCCGTAGCTCACGATACCGGAAGCCACGTCCGCGCCGAACCGGTCGACGAGGTACTTGATCACCGACTCGACGTCCCACTTCTCGCGCTCGGTGGAGTCTGCGGTGAGGTCGTTGTTGAACTCGAGCTCGTCCTTCTCCTTGTTGCCGACCCCGTCCGGGTTGAAGATGCACGGGACGCCCGTCAGCTGCTCATGCCCGCCACCGGAGACCAGCGCGTGGATTCCCTCGACGTGCGCGCGCTCGAGCTCCCACTCGGGGCCGTAGAGCGTTCCGGAGATCTCCTCGAAGCTGCCCGACCAGTCGATCGTCGGGTTGAGCAGCCGCCCCTTGAAGATCACCGTCGTGTCGCGCTTGATCGCGATCAGGTCGTCCGGCTCGATCTCCGTGTCCCACTGCTGGACCTCTTCCTCCGGGATGGCGACCGTCGCGACAGAGTGCCGCCCGTTGGCCTGGTGGTCGACGGAGAGCACCTTCCACTTCGTCTTCTCGGCACCACCCGAGGTGGCGTGCACGGTGAAGCTGACGGTGGCGCGTTCGAGCCCCATCTAGATCTCCACCTCCATGATCATGAGCTCGAACTCGAAGACGTAGCCGGATTGGTCGGTGTACGGGTCGGCGAGGTAGCGCCAGCCAAGGCATACGCAGTTCGTGAGGGACGTGCCGTTGCCGGTGACCAGGGTGTGCGCGGAGCCGTCGACGAATCCGTTGAGGGTCGAGATCGTGATGCCCCCGTTCACGGAGCGGCCGACCACGGACCACAGGCGACCGCGGTCCCCCATCGGCATGAACTGCAGCCCGTCGACACCCGGGAACGACCAGGTCTTAAGGTCGTAGTCGTGGGTGCGGATCCGAGTCTTGCCGTAGGGGATCGTGGTGCCGTTGAAGGTCGTGTCGGCCATCTATTTCGCTCCCCCGAGGTCGTCCGTGCGGCGGCCGCGGGCCCGGCGCGGCGCATTCTCGCTCGGGACGCCGTAGAAGGTCTGCCGGCGGTTGTCCTGGAACATAGCGGCGTTGTGCCGGAGCAGGAGGTCGAGCTTGCCCACGAACTGCCGGACCCACGAGGGCGCGCGGTTCTCGCCACGGATGTCCCCGCCGATCACGTCGAGAGCGCCCGCAGTCGCGCCGCTTCGCATGATGTTCCGGGCGTCGATCAGGCCGCTGCCTATGCGTGCCCTGGCTCGCTCGAAAGCTGCCTTCAGGCCGGCCGGGGACGGTTGCGCCGGAATGTCCAGCCCCGCCGCCCTGAGGTCTTCGGTCGCCCGTCGACGCTCCCTCTCCGTGAGTCGCCAGTACTCCTTCGCGAACCGCTCCCGAACCCCCGCGCCTTCGCCGGTGAAAGCGAGCATCGGATCCTTTCGCGGGTCCATGAGCATTCGCCCGGTCTTCGGGTCGAAGTACTCCGGACCTCCTCCGAACATCGCAGACGAGATGCCCTCCCATAGGGCCTTTCCCATCTCGAGCCCAGCGGGGATCGCGAGCTGGATCAACGCCTCGAAGAACCCCTTGAACGCCTCCAGCGCGGCGTCGAACATCCGCCCGGAGGTGATGTCCTCGAACAGCGCCCGGAATAGCCCGCGGACGCTCTCCCCGCGGACCCTGCTCAGGTCATCCGCGAACTGGTTCACCACGTCCGAAAGCGAGGAGAACCGTCCTCCCACGCTGAACGATCGCTCGAGCAGCCCTCCGAGCGCGATGAACGCCCCCTCCACCGAGCCCTTCAGGACGTCGAAGCGCTGAGCGAGGGTCGCGTTGAGGGCGGTGATGGTGCGCTGCACTCGGCCGGTCTCGTCGAGCGCCTGGCGGTACTCCTTCACCTGCGAAATGTTGCCCACGAGCGCCTCGGCGCCCCCGATCCCCCGCACGTTGAAGATCTGCGCGAACTGCTCGTCGGAGAGTTGCTGCAACTCGCGGAGGATCGACATGAAGTCGTTCGTCTTCAGGTTGACCTTGTCGAGCTCGATACCCGCTGCCTCGAGCGCCTTCGCTGCAGCGGTCCCCTCCTTCGCGGAAGCGGTTCGGAGTGTCATGAACACGTTCCGGAGGATGGTGCCCGCCATTGATCCCTGCTCCACGCCCGACGAGAGCAGGTAGTCGATCAGCGCCGCCGTGTCCCGGAGGCTCTGCCCGGCTTCGGACGCGGTGAACCCGATGTAGCCGAGAGCGTCAGAGAGCTTCTCTGCCGTGGCGCGGGAGGACGCCTGCGCATTCGCGAAGACCGTCACGACGTCCGTGGCCTCCGAGAGCGGCAGCTTGAACTGCTTCATCGTCGCGAGGAGGATCTCGGCGGACCGGTTGATGTCCAGCCCGAGCACGGTCGCAAACTCCCGAGCTGCCGGGAGCATGGCCTCGAACTCGTCAGCGGTCTTCACACCGGCCTGCGCGAGATTGTTCGCCGCCTCGACGATGGAGCGCGGCATGAACTCCGACTCGCGGATGACCTTCGTCACCGTCTTCTGGACACGCTCCCACTCCTGGCCCGTCGCCCCGATCGTCGCCCGGAGTCGGACCATCCCCCGCTCGAAGCCGCCGAAGCTCATCAGCGCCTTCGTCCCAATCGCCGCAGAGAGCGCCGCCACCTTGAGCGTGATCCCCGCGATGGTCTGGAACACCCTCCGGCCGATGGAGATGATCGACCGGAACGCCCCCAGGAGGAGTCCCGCGGGCCCGGAGACGAACCGGAGCATCCCGAGCCCCATGCGCCCGACCCCGCCACCGAGCCGGGTGAACGAGCCGAGGAGCGACCCGTTCCTGGTTCTCAGGTCCCGGAATGCCTGGCGGGTCTGTGCCGCCCCGCGCCGGACATCCGCGAGGCCGCGCCGCATCTGTCGGAAACCCCGACGAGCCGCGCGCGTCGTGGCCTTGAAGCTGAAGACGATCTCACGGGCTGGCATTCGGATCTCCTCTCACCGCCCACCCGGAGGCGACCATGCGCTCGAAGTCGCGGGCCGTCGTGGCACCCCGGGTGCGCCGGCTGCCGACGGGCGCGGGACCGTCGTGCCTGGAGCGCAGCGGAGACGGATCGGGCCGCTTGCCGAAGTACGTCTCCATCGGCACCGCCCTCCCCGTCATGATCTGCATCCTCGCCATCAGCTGCGCGTCTCCAATGCTCACCGCGTCCGGATCCAGGCCCCCGCTCAAGACAACCGCCCGGAGGTAGATCCGAGCGTGGGCCCCCGTCAGTTTCCCGAGTCGCCACTTCCCTTCATGACCGCGATCGCCTCCTGGAGCTCGTCGAGCTGCGGAGCGCCCGCGACGATCTGCGCGACCTGGCGGACCTGGCGCAGCGTGGTGAT
>WJLY01000047.1 GCA_014728245.1 Candidatus Effluviviaceae Genus IV sp. | reverse complement strand
CTCGGAATCGGCCGCCACGATATCAAACGAATCGTAGCGTCCGCACCCCTCTCGCACCGTCTCGCCCGGCGCCCACTCGGTCCCCGTCCAGTGGGATGCCCGGAGGCGGTAACCCTCTTCTGCGGTGATGTCCATCCAGATCACCCAGGGCACACCATCCCCGCCAATCGATATCTCCGGAAGGTAGTCCATGCGGCCGTTCTCCGGGTGAATCAGCTCCGGGGTCGACCAACCGCTGCCGTCGTTGAACGAATACACGACATCCTCGTCCAGCCTCCCCGTGGCGCCGTTGTTCGTCCACACGACCCACACCGTCCCGTCGGGCGCCACATCTACAGAACACCCGAAGTCGTCATGCGCATCGTCCCCGGCTATGAAGACCTCGTCCAGGCAGTCGACGGCTACCGCGACTGGCGCGAACACAAACACCAGGAACGCGAGAGCACCGGCCGTAGCAGCTCTCTTGCGACATCTCGTCCTCATGTCTCCGCTCCGAGAGATTGGGTTGTCGCAGCAGCAGGTGAGACCTGACCGAAGGACCTGCGCGAAGGGTAATCAAGTTAGTATCAGTTCCCATATTCAGTTTACCGTATTGTTGCGTGGCTGTCAATGTTCAGCGCACAAGGGCCGCCGGGCTTCCCCGGCGGCCCTGAAGTAGGCGCCGCATCCTGCATCTCCGGCGTTCGAGCGTTCCTCGCGTAAGCTGCGCTGCCTCCTGCACGAGTTGCTCGCTCGCCCCGCTACTGCACCCTCCTGAACACGCACGAGACGACGGTGCGGTCGTTGCCGCCCATCGAGATCATGAGCGCGTGGTCCTTCTTGAGGTCGATCTTCTGGCTCTCGGGCTTGCCTGTGAGCTGCAGGACGATGTCGGCCGCCTGCCGCACGCCGGTGCCGCCCGTGTAGTGGCCGTAGCCGATGAGGCCGCCGGAGAGGTTCGTGGGGATCTCGCCGTCGGGGGCGGTCTTGCCCTCTCTCACGAAGTCGTAGGTCTCACCGTAGTCGCAGAAGCCCGCCGCCTCCATCGACAGGAGCCCTCCGATCGTGAAGCAGTCGTGGACCTCGAGCATGCCGATGTCGTCCGAAGTCACGCCCGCCATGTCCATCGCGGCCTTGACAGCCCTCGCGCTCGTCGTGAGCTTCGTCTGGTCCTCGGGGTCCTTCGAGACGTCGGCCACGCACTGGCCGAACCCGACCAGCTCGACCGCGTCCTTCTTGTCGACGCCTAGCTTGTCGAGGCCTTCCTCGGAAGCGAAGACCAGCGCCGAGGCGCCGTCCGAGACCTTCGAGCAGTCGAAGTAGTTGATGCACTCGCAGAAGGCCTTGGGGTTCGGGGGCGTCATTCCGACGGCGAAGAGGTCATCGGTCGTATTGTGGTACTCCTGCGCCTTGGGGCACGTCCGGGCGTTCAGGATGGCGCGCTCGTACCAGCGGGCCATCGCCTCGCGGACCTTGTCGTACCCGAACTTCTCGTACGCCGCGCAGGCCCTGTCGGAGAACTTGCCCGGGAAGAAGTAGGCGTCCCCCTTCTTTCTCTGGCTCGCGTAGTGCCCCGCGCCGCCCAGGATGTCGGCCCCGTAGACCGCCTTCACCGTGTTCTGGACCTCGACGCCGACAGCCAGCACCGTGTCGGCGGTCTCCGCCAGGATCGACTTGGTCGCCGTGACGAGCGCCAGCCCGCCGGAGCCGCACGCGCCCTCGACGCGGACGAGCGGCTTGTACTCGAGCTTGGGGTCGATCATCGGCAGAAGACCCGGGAGGTTCCCCTGCTTGTTGAACCTGGCGGCCATGAAGTTCCCGATGACTCCCTCGTCGATGTTGTCCGCGTCGTTCACCTGCGCGAGCGCTCCCTGCCCCGCCTCCTTGACGTAGTGCTCGAGCCCCGGGCGCGGCTTCTTGGGATGGAACTCCTTCCTCCCGGTCCCGAGCGAGACGGTGTTGCTGCCCGCCGTTGCGAAGATGCGCCGTCTGAGTTTCTTCATCGTTCGTCCTCCTGGGTGTCTTGCGTCACTGCCCTGCGGTGGGCCCGTGCCGCCGCCGGCGGACGCCGGTCGCGCCGCCGGCCGCGGGGGCCCCGTCGATGCTACGCTTTCGCCTTCACCACGAGGTCCGCGTACTCGTTCACGGGCCCGTACAGGTGATAGAAGCCGTTCATCATCACGCCGTTCACGATGTCGGGGGATTCGGCCACGCCGCCTTTGACGAGCTTCTCGCCGATCTCCTTCGATCGCACAAGATAGGTCTTCGCAAGCTCGGCTCCAAGCGCGTCCGACGCCGCGAGGTTGCCGAAGTAGGTCGCCAGCTTCTCGTCCTTCTTCGGGTCCATGAGAAGCGCGCGCCACGAAGCGGCGCCCTCGGGCATCTCGCCGAGCTTCTGATCGACCTTCTTCGTCCAGTCGCCGTCCTCGAACAGACGGTAGTCGCCCTTGTCGAGGTCGTATATACCTACGGGCCTCCCCTTCTCGTACTTGAGAATGCCGTCCTTCTGCTTCCCGCTCGAGTACTGGCCGCCCATTACGCCGGCGTCGGCCATGCGGTCCAAGAGGTCGTCCTGGAGCGTCTCGCCCTCGATGTGCTCCGTCATGACCTGCATGATGAACCGGCACACGTCGACGCCGACGTAGTCGATGAGCTGGAAGATGCCCATCGGCCGGATGAGGTAGTCCTGGCTCACGCGGTTCACCGCGTAGATGGCGCCGGTCTCGCCCAGGTCGCCCTTGAGCCGCTCGACCTCGCCTGTGGCGTGCAGGATGTCGCGCATGAAGTGGCCGTTCCCGATGAAGCCCGCGATATCGTTCGCCGGGAAGACCTTCTTGCGGAGCCTGCCGGCAAGCTCCTTCCCAAGCTCCACGAGCTCAGGCCTCGTCCTCTCGGAGCTTATGAGTTCCAGGAGCTTCTGGACCGCGGGCGGATTGTAGAAGTGGTAGCCGACGATCCTCCCGTCGAGCCCCGCGCCCTCGTCCAGCACCTTGATGGGGATGGAGGAAGTGTTCGTCAGGTAGTAGGCGTCCGGGCAGATCGCGTCGAGCTTCTTGAATACCTCGATCTTCACTCCCTTGTTCTCGACGATCGCCTCGAATATGAGCCTGGAATCCGCCGCGCTCTCCATCTTCGAACTGGGCCGGACGACCGACATCGCCTCATCCACAAACGCCGTGATGATGTCGAAGTTCTCCACCAGGTCGTCGCGGTGCGCGAACGCCTCGCGCAGGGCCACGATGCTCTTCTCGGCGACCTTCGTGAGCTGCGGTCTCAGGTACGAGAGCAGCCCGGAGAGCGCCTCGTCGGACACGTCGATCGCGTGGAGCACGTAGCAGCGGTCCCCGCAGTCCTTCCTGATCTTCTGCCTGGCCATCTCGGCCGCCAGGAGCAGCGTGATGCCGCTTCCCATCTTCCCGGCCGCGCCGAGCACGGCCACCCTCTCAAGTCGCTTGTCAAGGTCCACTTCGTTCCCCCTTCGATTCGGCCTTGATCGGTTGCTTCCTCTCGTCGAACTCGATCTCTCTGTCTCCCTCGGAGACGTCTCTGCCGCCGCGGGCGTCGTCTTCGGCTCCGCGTCCCGAGGACTCTCTCTCCCTTGCCCGGCGGCGCATCGCCCGGCCGTCCGGCTCCGCGTGGTCCTCGCTGGCCTCCTCCGGATTCCAGCAGTGGCGGCAGCGCGCCTCGTAGGCCTCGCCCGCACCGACCACCACGCGCTCGCGCGACGCTATGATGCGCTGCGTCCTGTTGGCGGGCCTGCCGCACTTCATGCATACCGCGAGCGTCTTCGTGATGTACTCGGCTATCGCCAGGAGCGCGGGCATCGGCTCGAACGGCCGTCCCAGGTAGTCCTGGTCGAGCCCCGCGACGATGACGCGCACGCCCCGGTTCGCCAGCTCCTCGCAGACCTCCGGGAGCTTCGGCCCGAGAAACTGGCCCTCGTCTATGCCCACGACCTGCGTCTCGTCGTCGACGTAGTCGAGGATCTCCTCCGCCGTATCGATGCGGTGCGACTCAACACGACGGTCGTCGTGCGAGACGATGTCGTCGTCATCGTACCGGTCGTCGATCCGGGGCTTGAACGCGACGATCTTCTGTCTCGCGATCTTCGCGCGCCTGAGCCTGCGGATCAGCTCCTCGCTCTTGCCGGAGAACATGCTCCCGGCTATCACCTCTATCCAGCCGTAGCCGTCCGGTCTCTCGTTCATATCGCGCCTCTCAAGCATCGCTCTTGGCCGCCGCCGGATGCCGCGTCCCTTTGAGGGACCATCCCGCG
>WJLY01000046.1 GCA_014728245.1 Candidatus Effluviviaceae Genus IV sp. | reverse complement strand
GTGTAGACGATCCAGCGGACGGCGACCTGGGCGCTGCCCGACTGGCTGTAGTCCCACACGGGCACGGTGTCCAGAAACGGTTGACAGGCGTCGTATCCCCACGTGCACTGGTGGCTGCACCAGGTGTTCCTGCGGACCCACGTCTGGCCGCCGTCGGTCGAAGACTCCTCCGCCCAGTAGCCTCCCCAATGCGGGGCCATGTACATGCGGATGACGGCGAACGCCGTGCAGCCGTCCGACCATGCGTGGTCCGATGCGTCGATGACCGGCGTCTGAAGCCAGTTCCTCAGGTTGGGTTGCACGTACGTGGTTTCGGGCCAGGCCACCGACCAGGCGTGAGGCGGCGAGTACGACCTGCACAACGTGGCCTCGAGGTGCCAGTAGTCGCCGGCAGGCTCGGGAGCGAGCGGCGTGCACAGCCCGACTCCGCCGTCGCAGGCGTCGAGGAAGTGGACTTCGCCGGTCACCGAGTCGAAGACCCTGATGTTGTCGACGCTGAACGCGCCGCCGTCGGAGTCGTAGAGGCCGTCGGCGTCCGAGTAGGCGCCGTCGGAGCGGAACCTGAAGCGCAAGTTCACGGGATCACCGTAGCCCGAGAGCGGCAGTTCGTCCGCCTCCTGCCAGCCTCCGCTCGAGCCGTCGTAGCCCTCGTTCAGCGCTACCCAGGCGCCGGCGCTCTCGACCTCGACCCACGTGAAGTCGTATCCCGGCTCGGAGTCGTGGCGGTAGCTGAACGTGAGAACGGGCGCCGACGGTCGCCCGTCGCGTCGCGGCATTTCTGCAGGCGTCGGCTCCGGAAGGCGTCGGTGCCCCGGCCGTTCGTCGCGCCGCAGATCCCCCGCGCGCGCGTGACCCAGGCGGCCGCGCTCGTCCGGTCGGAGGTACATCGCCTTTATCGCGCCCCACGAAGTGTGCTCGACGACCGATGTGCCCAGCTCGATGGGAGGGAGTTCGAGGCGCTCGTTCCAGTCGTTCCCATATCCGTCGCCGCCTGGGTAGCCGGCGTCGAGCACGCCGCACCACCACGAGTAGTCGTCAGCGGGCGTGCCGTCGTCCCAGGCGTTGTGCGCGTCGACGTGAAATCGCGGCTCCGCGTCCGCGGTGAGGTCCCCGTGGGTCCAGCCCGGGGCGCCGGTATCGAGGTCGTCGTACCACACGATCGTGCCCTGACGGCCCGGAGGGACAACAGCTCTACTGGGAGCCTCGTCGACCCTGGCTGCCGCGGGCGACGTCAGCAGAGAGGCAACAAGGAGGGCCGGGAGGACATGTCGCATGACGCTGCCTCCTCGTCTGAGTCAGGCGGGAATGTGACCTCATCCAAGTATACCTGAACAGGCCTCAAATGGCAAGTTGCGAAGAGGAAGAGAGTGTCTCGCGAGTCCGCGCGAGCGGACGCCTCCGGGCGGAAAAGATGCGCTGAGGCCGGGGAGTGAGCGCCGCGGGAGAACGCGTGTCAGAGCGTCGTTCTGGCGCGCAGCCCCCGCACGAGCCCTACGTCGATCGTCAGCGCCAGGCCTCGGCCTTCCTCGTCGAGGTCCCCCACGATCTCCTCGAGGCCCTCGACGAAACGCTCGACGAGGCCCTTGTTCATGATGACCATGAAGAGATGGCCGAACTCCTGGCCCTCGGTGAACACGCGGGCGAAGTCCGCGAAGAGCGGGACCTTGGTGAGGAACGCCTGCACGTTGCGCGCGTCGAGCACCGTGGCGCTGATCTCTCCTATCTCGGTGAAGTACTCGACGACCTGGTCGAAGTAGTCCGGGTCCTTGAGCTCGAACAGCATGAGGACCTGCTCTTCAGTCGCCGTCACCTGGGCTCCGCCCTCGAGCGCCTTGACGCGTTCCATCACGTCGCCGGGGGCGGACGCCGTGACAAGCGTCTCCACGAACGAGGGATCCGAGAGGAGTCTAGCGACCTTCGCCAGGATCCGGAGGTAGTCCTGGGACTGCTCGGGCGGCGCGACCATGGCGACCACGTAGCGGACCGGCAGGCCGTCGACCGACCCGTACTCTATTCCCCGCCTCGATACCCCCACCGCCGAGCAGATGGTCGAGAGACCCATGATCTTCCCGTGAGGTATCGCGACTTCCTTTCCCACGCCGGTCGTCGCGGTCTTCTCCCGTTCGAGCAGCGACTTCAGGACCGTCGACTTGTCGATCGAGGAGAGCGAAGGGTTGCGCTTCAACAGCTCTGCCATTTCGTCGAAGAGCTCGTCCTTGGTCCTCGACTTGAGCCTGAGAGCGATGCTTTCCGGCTGGAGAGTCTCTGAAAGCTTCATGAACGTACCTCCGTAGCGGTCGCGCCCGGCGCACGCCTTCGCGTGGCGCCCGAGCGCTCAAGTGCGAGCTTCGTGAGAGGCGGTCCGATGACCTCGTTCACGAGGATCGAAGCGAGGACGATGTTGACCATCTGATGCATGTACGGCAGACCCATGAACGCCCGCGTGTCCTGGAGAACCAGGATGAGGCCGATCGCGACGCCGGCCTGGGGCAGGAGCGCGAGGCCCAGGTACTTCCTGGTCGCGGGCGTGTCTCTGACCAGCGTGGCGCCGAGCGCGGCGCCCCCGTACTTCCCCAGAGCCCTGGCGGCGAGATAGACCACGCCGAGAAGCCCCGAAGCCGCCAGCGTGCGGATGTCGAGCTCGGTTCCCGCGAGGGCGAAGAACGCCGCGTAGATAGGCGGCGTCAGCGGCTCGAGGATTCTCATGATTCTCGAGTTCTTTCCCGAGAGGTTCACGAGCGTGAAGCCCATCATCATGTTGGCGATGAGCGGCGAGACGTGGATGGAGACAGTGACGCCGGAGGTCAGAAGCACGAAACCGAGCACGATCACGATGATCTCGTTGTTACGCTTTCTGTTCAGCACGAGACGATGCACGATGTAGCCGGCCGCCAGTCCTATCCCCACCGATACCGCTATCTCGCGGATCGGGTGTAGCAGCATCGCGGCGGGACCGCCGGTCATCGTTCCTACCATGGTCGCCGCGATGGCCATCACGAAGCCGAAGAGCGTGATGCAGAACGCGTCGTCGAGGGCGACCACTCCGAATAGCGTCGAAACCATGTGGCCCCTCGCGCGCAGCTCCGAGGCGATGGCTACCGTCGCCGCCGGAGCCGTAGCCGATGCTATCGCTCCGAGAAGGAGCGCCATGGGCAGCGGGGCGCCAAATAGCGCGAGCGCGACGGAGACGGCCGCGAAGGCCGAAAGGAGCTGGACCGCAGTTATGATGAGTATGCTGCGCCCGGTCTGCTTGAGCTTCGCGATCCGGAACTCCGAGCCGATCGTGATCGCGATGAGCCCGAGCGCTATGTGAGGGACGGGCGCCAGCGACTCGACGACGTGGTCCGGCACGACGTTCAGGATCGACGGCCCTAGGACCAGGCCCGCAACGACGTAACCCGATATCGCGGGCAGTCGCAGCCGCGAGGCGAGCTTCCCGCCGATGAAGCCCGCGAGCAGGAGGGCGCCGACGCCGAAGATGAGGTTCCCGTGGAGGAGATTCCGGAAGGAGATGATGGCATCGATCACGGGCGACATCCGGTGACCTCTCAATGATGACCGGGCGGGCCTGCTCCGAAGCGCGAAGATTTCGGACGACCGGCATGCTCGGAAAGGCGAACGCGCCGGCCGGACGCCGATGGCGCGTCGCCGGGAATTGTAGCACTCGCGGGACGGTGTTACCAGTTGTCGAGACGGGTCCGGCTACCTTATCATGGTCGCCGGAACCCTGTCGAACCGCGAGCCCCCAGAATGCAGGACGGAGGAGCCGCGCAAGATGAACATCCTCTCGCTCAACTGCGGTAGCTCGTCGGTGAAGTTCAAGCTCGTGAGCCTCGAAGCTGACCCTCACGGTCGTCATGGCCCTCCACGACGCGGGGAGGAAGGCCGAAGCGGAGCGGGCGGCGCGCCTTCCGCCCGCGTCCTCTCGCGAGGGCTGGTGGAGGAGATCGGGACCGAGCGTTCAGCCTTTCGTTACGTCGGCGCTGAAGGAGCGCGGAGGGACGAGAGCCTGAGGGTGGCCGATCACGCTGCCGCCGTGCGGCTGGTGCTGGAGGCTCTGACCGACTCCGATACCGGCGTGCTCGGGGACGCGTCGGATGTAGACGCGGTCGGCCACCGGGTGGTGCACGGCGGCTCCGAGTTCAGCGCGCCGGCACTTGTCGACGATGACGTGCTGGCCGCGATTCGGCGTTCGAGCGATCTCGCGCCGCTGCATAACCCTCACAATCTTCGGGGAATCGAGATCGCGAGGGACCTCCTGCCGCGCGTACCACAGGCGGCCGTCTTCGACACGGCGTTCCATCACGACATGCCGGCCGAGGCGAGGACCTACGCGCTGCCCTCGGAGCTGCGGCGCGATGCGGGCATCCGTCGCTTCGGGTTCCACGGGATATCCCACGCATTCGTCGCGCGCGCCGCGGCCGACATCATCGGTCGTCCGCTCGAGGAACTGCGGGTCGTGACCTGCCATCTGGGGAACGGAGCGAGCGTCGCGGCCGTTAGGGGAGGGCGGTCGGTAGACACGTCGATGGGCATGACGCCGCTCGAGGGGCTTGTGATGGGCACGCGCTGCGGCGACCTGGATCCCGCGGCCGTGATCCGCATGGTCGGAGACCTGGGCATGTCTCCCGACGAGGCCAGCGACGTGCTCAGAGAGAGGAGCGGGCTACTGGGCCTTTCCGGGCTGAGCAGCGACATGCGCGCTCTCCTCGGCGCGGTCGAGGAAGGCAACGAGGACGCAGAGCTTGCCGTGCGCGTCTTCTGCTACAGGGTTCGCAAGTACCTGGGCGCCTACGCGGCGGCGATGGAGGGGCTTGACGCGGTCGTATTCACCGGGGGAATCGGCGAGAACGAACCCGGCGTGCGGGCCCGGGTCTGCGTGGGGCTCCAGTTCCTGGGAATCAAGCTCGACGAGGCCGCGAACGAGGCGGGCGCGGAGCGGATCGGGACCGGATCGGTCGATGTTCTCGTCATACCGACCGACGAGGAACTCGCGATCGCGCTCGAGGCGGCCGCGCTCGTTCTGGCGACCGCGTGAATGCACGGCACACGGCTTGGCTGACCCTCCTGTGCGGGGCGCTGCTGGCCGACGGGCTCCGGTGGGCCGTGGGAAACCCGCATCCACATGGATTCCGCGCAGGCCCGGGTCGACAGGCTGCGGTGGGCGATCGTAGGTCCGCGTGTTCATCCATGATGACAAACGTTCATGAATGTGTTATACTGTGAGCGTCGGGCAGACCGTCATCCTGTCGGTCCGCCGGCAAGCCATTGCATCGCTTCGCGGTTGCGGGAGTCAGTTGGGAATTCGCGAAGACACGAATAGACGAGAAGTAGACTCGCTGGGCGGGTCCCACGCTCGGGGCCCATCAATGAGGAGGTGCGCTTTGCGCAACTTGTTCGCCGCACTTATGACGATCGTCCTCGTTCCGGCGCTAGCAGCCGGGGCGGAGGTCGTTGACCTGGCGGGCGAGGGCTCCGCGCTCTCAGTCCGCGTGGCCGAGTCCTCGGACTCGAGGATCCTGCTGGAGTACGAGCTCGGCAACTTCGAGCGAGAGGCCCTCGACATAGAGGGCAGGGCCTACTACAAGATCGCTCTCGGCGACGAGAGCAATCTGCTCGAGGCGGGGCTCCCCGAGCTGCCCAACATCTGCCGCAGTGTCGTCATCCCCGACGAAGCCGCGATGGACGTGAGGGTGGTCTCGTCGAGCTACACTGACTTCGAGGGCGTTCCCGTCGCTCCGTCGAAGGGCAACCTCAAGCGCAGCGTGAATCCCGCCGAGGTGCCCTATGCCTTCGACGAATTCTACGAGACGGAGGGTTGGTACCCATCGGAGCTGGTCCAGACGCGCGATCCCTACATCATGCGGGACGTTCGCGGCATGGTGGTCGTCGTCAATCCCATCCAGTACAACCCGTCGACCGAGACCCTCCGCGTCTACCATGACGTGGTCGTCGAGGTCGTCCCCGCCGGCCCGGGCCGGACGAACGTCCTCACCGAGCGGCCGTCGCGCATGGACACCGAGTTCCGGAAGATCTACGAGAACCACTTCATCAACTTCGATCGCGCTGACACGCGCTATCCGTGGGTCGACGACGGCGGGAACATGCTGGTCATCTGCTACGACGACCCCGACTTCCTCGCCGAGATACAGCCTCTGGTCGACTGGAAGAACCAGATGGGCGTGCCGTGCGAGCTGGTCACCACGACCGACGCCGGCGGTACGGCTACCGCCATCGACACCTACATCGAGCAGTACTACAACACCAACGGTCTCACCTATGTGCTTCTGGTCGGCGATGCGGCTCAGGTGCCCTCGCTGACGGTGAGCGATCTGTCCGACCCCTCGTACTCGCTCATCACGCCGGACAACTACCCCGACCTCTTCGTCGGGCGGATCTCGGCGGAGAACTCGGACCAGGTGGCGACGCAGGTCCTGCGTACGGTCGAGTATGAGAAGAGGCCGCAGGCGGGCGAGACCTGGTACCACAAGGGCATGGGCGTCGCATCCGCCGAGGGTACCGGCGACGACGGTGAGTACGACGACGAGCACGAGGACAACATCCGGGCCGACCTACTGGCCTTCACCTACACCGAGGTCGACCAGATCTACGACCCGACCGGCACGGCCGCCATGGTCACGACCGCCCTCAATGACGGCCGGAGCATTATCAACTACACGGGTCACGGAAGTACTACCTCGTGGGGCTCCACCGGGTTTTCCAACACTCACATCGACGCGCTCACGAACGACAACAAGCTGGCCTTCGGCGTAAGCGTCGCGTGCGAGAATGGCGACTTCGACGCCGGCACGTGTTTTGGCGAAGCGTGGCTGCGGGCGACGAACGGTACGGAGCCCACCGGCGCGGTTGGCTTCTATGCTTCCACCATCAGCCAGTCCTGGAGTCCTCCCATGGACGCGCAGGATGAGATCGTCGACCTACTGGTCGGCACATCGTCTTACGGCGTGAACCGCACATACGGCGGGCTCTGCTACAACGGCTGTGGACACATGATGGACGAGTACGGCACGGGCGGTGAGGACGAGTTCTTCCACTGGACGATCTTCGGTGATCCGTCGCTGCGCGTCAGGACGGACACGCCCGCCGAAGTGGCCGTCACACACCTGCCGGTGATATACCCCAGCATGACCTCGTTCGACGTTAACGTGTCGACGCCGGCGCGCGACCCGGTGCCCGAAGCGCTCTGCTCGCTCTACGGGAACGGCGTCATCTACGGGACGGCGATAACGGACGCGAGCGGCGACGCGACGGTGCCGATCACCACCATGCCGCCGGTCGGGGAGACCCTGACTCTGACCGTGACGGCGTTCAACAAGATGACCTACACCGCCGATCTGATGGTGGTGGTGCCGGTGACCTACGACATCAGCCCTTCCAGCGTGCCGGTCAACAAGGCGACGCTTGTGACGGCGACCGTCTGGGACAGCGGCGGCGCGCCGCTGCCGGACGTCGAGATCGCGGTCGACGGCTGGGGCATCGCGGCGCTGGTCGAGACGACCGACGCGTCCGGCGAGGCGCAGTTCCTGATCGACGCGCCGTACGGCGAGGAC
>WJLY01000003.1 GCA_014728245.1 Candidatus Effluviviaceae Genus IV sp. | reverse complement strand
GCACAGACCGCACCTGCGACCTCCCGGTGACGAGCGTCGAGGCCATGCTTGACCTCCTCTCTGAACGGTGAGTTGTGGAACGCGTGCCGGATGCTAGACTGTTGCGGAGAGGGACCCCTCCCATATGCCAGCTATCGTGGGGACTCCCTTGCCGTGAACGAGCGACCGCCGCGAACGGAGGTCTCAAGCGCTTGCCGGTAACACGCCCGCTGCGAAAAGGCGAGGAGGCCGTCTGGATGAGCCTCGGGGACACCGTGGCGTCCGGGCGCATCGACTCCAGAGCCGTGACCGTCGCGCTCGGCCGCGAGGACGATCGGTCGTTCCTCGTATCTCTCGAGGGCCCTCGCTGCGTGGGCAGGCTCCGAGGGCGGTTTCTGAACCCGCGGCTCTACTTCGTCGAAGAGCTGACTGTCGCCGACTCCGCGGGCGCCGATGAGGTCGCGGACTCCTTGGCCGCGTTCCTGGCCGACTCTTTTTGCGAGGACGGAACCGAGATCCTGGCCTGGGACAGGCCCGAGGCCCGCCCGGTCAACCGCGCGCTGGAGTCGGCCGGTTTCGTCGTAGGAAGGAGCAAGGTCTTCGTCGAGCGAGACATCGCGGACTACGCGTCGCCCTACGACGATCCGCTGGAGTACCGCTCGCTCGCCAGCCTGGGCGACGAGCGCTTCCTCGAGATAATGACCGAGGCCTCCAGGGGGGACCCGTTCGAGGACATGTCCGAGCGCGATCCGCGGGCCGACTTCAGAGAACTCAGGGACTACGCGGGACGGAAGTTCGACCCGACGTGGTGGCGTGTCGCCTTCCGGGGCGGAACGCCGGTCGGCGTCATATTGCCGCAGGAGTTCGCGGACAGAGACGGCGAGGGAACGCTCTTCTATGTAGGGGTAGTACCTTCGGAGCGCGGACACGGCTACGGCAAGATGCTGCACGCTACCGGGCTCTCGTTCCTCTCCCGGAAGGGCATAACACGCTACGCGGGCTCGACCGACACGCGCAACTCCCCCATGCTCCGGGTCTTCGAGGCTAACGGGTGCCGGATCACCGGCACGCAGCTTTTCTACAAGGCGCTCAAGAAGAACCTGAGGAAGGGATGATCTCGCCGCGGGAGGACCCGGAAATGGCGAAGGGGTTGACGTCCGCCGAGCGTCGCGCGGCACCTCAAAACGCGCTGCCCGCTCACGCGAGCGCCGGTCCTCAGAGCACGTCCCCGGCACGTGAGATGGCCGGAGGTCACGCTTCACCGTCCGCGGAGACCGGGGAGCGTTCGCTGTTGTGCAGTTTCTTGTCCTCGTACATCAGGTCGTCCGCGGAGGCGATCACCTCGTCGACGGAGCGTCCTTCTGCGGGCTCCCACACGTCGAACCCCATCGACAGCCTGACCGGTATGTCGCCGGTCGGCAGTTCCTCGCTCCACGGTCCGAACGCGCGCTGCAGCCTGAGGATCACCGACTCCCCGTCCGGCCCGCTCTCGGGCATGACGAGCAGGAACTCGTCCCCGCCGTACCTCACTACGAACTCCGTCGCGCGCACCATGGCGCGCAGGTAGCGCGACACCTGCCGCAGCACGAGGTCGCCGACCTGGTGACCGAGCGTGTCGTTGATCTCCTTGAAGTTATCGACGTCGACCATCAGAAACCCGATCCTGTGCCCGTACCGTCTGGCGCGTTCGACCTCCTGGCCGGTGATGTTCTTCAGATACCTCCGATTGAAAAGCCCCGTCAGCGGGTCGCGCACGACCTGCTGCTCCAGCTCCTCGCGCATCGCCACACCGCGGACGGCTTCGGTCGTGTGTCCCAGCAGCAGCTCGAGCAGCCGCACGTCCTCCTCGTCGAACGCGTCTTCCTCGGGCGACAGGACTTCGAAGACTCCGGTGTCGCCGACGGGGACGCAGACGGCCGAACGGAACACGTCCGGGCAGTGCGTGCACGCGCTGCCGGGGCCGTTGCCGCAGACGACGGTCCGGTTCTCACGGAACGCGCGCATCGCCGCGCTGTCCCGGGGCGTCGTCTCGTCGAGCTCCAGGCCCGGCGGAAGTTCGGAGCACGCCGACCTCACGATCAGCGAGTCGCCCACGGCCATGTGCGCCACGCACACGGGGAAGCCGAGGACGTCGCGCACCGCTTCTATGGTGATTCGGCAGGCCTCGTCGCGCGTATCGCAGCGCCCCAGTCTGCGCGCCGCGTCGTGCAGTCCCTCGATCTTCCGTCGGGACTCTGCCAGGCGCCTGCGCACTCTGACCTCTTCAGTCACGTCCCTGCTGAAGGCCGCCATTTGCACTACGTCGCCGCGTTCGTCGCTGATCGGGTAGATGCGGCTGTGGTAGAAGCGGCCCTCCACCTCGTCCTCGCTGAAGACGGGCTCCCCGGTCCGGAGGACCTTTTCGGCGTCCGCCCTCCTCCGCTCCGCCATCTCATCGGGAAAGAAGTCGAATATCACCGCGCCCACGAGGTCTTCGAGCGGCACCTCAAGAAGAGTGGCGCTTCCCTCATTTGCCGCTACGACCCGGCCTTCCCGATCGGTCAGGATCATGAAGTCGGGAGGAGCGTTCAGGAGCGCTCTCGTCTTGGCCTCACTTCGTTCCAGCTGCCTCTCCGATCGCTTCCTCATGACCATGTGACCGATCCGCTCAGCGACGGTCTCGATGAGCGCTCTCTCCTCCTCGAGGAAGACGCCGTCGGAGCCGTCCTTCGAATAGGAAAGATCGACCCTGCCGATTGCCTTCCCCTCGCTCGAGATGTCGGCGGAGAGCATCCAAGGCGTGTCCTCGAATCGCTCGGTCCTGAACTCGCGCTCGCCCAGTCTGATCCTGGCGCCGGCCAGCTCGGGATGTTGCAGAGCGGGCGGCAAGAGCTCGACCACACGACGAAGGAACTGGTCGAGAGACAGCGACGGTTCGATGGCGAGCTTCGAGATCTCGTGCAGACAGGTCAGCTCCTTGACGCGCTCCCCCAGTTCCTTCGAGCGCCGGACGAGGCTCTTTTCGGCGGCCCTGAGTTCGCTCACGTCGGAGATCATGACCAGATCGCCGAACGCGCGCCCGTCGGCGTTCCTGGCGATCGTCGCGTGGATGCGCCCGTAGCGCGTATCACCGGACTTGGTCCTGAACTCCACCTCGTACGGGGGAATGTCCTTCCCAGACATGCGACGGAGGAAGTTCCTGACGATCGTGGCCTTGGTTGCGCGTGGGATGAATGGCGCGGAAAGCAGGCTCTTGCCGATCACCTCGCCGGGCGAGTAACCCAGCCAGTCCTCCAGACGCCCATTCGCAGCGACGAAGCGGCCCCGCGAGTCTATGAGCACGATCGCTTCGGGCGAAAGGTCGAAGATCGTACGGTAGAGATCTCCGTCCGGTTCCACCTCGCGAGACTCCGGTTCGTTCATGAGCTCACGTCCCCCCGTGGATATGTGCAACGGCCCTGGAGTTCGTGGACATAGAGCGCCCTCTGTCGCGGCCGTCTCCTCGCGGCGGCGCCCTGTTGGATCTTTTGCATGCATGTAGCGTGCCTGAGCGAACAGAATGTGCAGCCGCAGTAAGCTCCTGCCGCTGGAAGACGAAGGGGCCGGCGGGGCGCAAGGGCCTTGATCCGATCCGACAGGGCAGAGCCCTTCGGCTTTGACTGCCGACCCAGCGTTCTGTAGAGTCTGAATGCGGTGGAGGATGCGATATTGCTGCGGAAACGGAACCTGACCGGAGCAGCGCTCGAATGACTCGTCCAGAAGACCGACAGCCGGGCCCCGCGGGGAGGAGCGCCGCCCCCGCCGGGACGGGCCCCGCCGGGTCCGTCGGCGCTCCGGTGGACAGGGTCGATGCCGCGGACAAGGTGACCGGCGCGGCGACGTACGTCGACGACCTGTCGCTGCCGGGGATGCTCCACGCCGCGCTCGTGTTCCCGGGAACGGCCCACGCCGAGCTTCTGGGCATCAATGCCGGCCGGGCCCTCTCGATGGAGGGCGTCCACCGCGTGCTGACCGCGGACGACATCCCCGGCGAGAACCAGGTGGGCGTCGTCGATAGCGACCAGCCCCTTCTCCCTCACTCACGCGTCCGATACACCGGCGACGCAGTGGCCGTCGTCGTCGCCGATTCGGCGGCCCTCGCGCGCGAGGCGGCCGCCGCGGTCGAGGTCGACCTCAGCGAGCTTCCGGCCGTCTACGACGCCGAGGAAGCTCTCACCCCGGACGCCCCGCGCGTGCACGACGACGGGAACCTCCTCCTTCACTACAAGGTCAGGCGGGGAGACGTCGAGTCCGGCTTTGACGAGGCCGACGTCGTCGTCGAGAGATCGTTCCGAACCCATCACCAGGAGCACGCATACCTGGAGACGCTCGGCGCGGTCGCGGTCCCGGAAAGCGGCGGCACGATCACGGTCCACGGCACGATGCAGTGCCCGTTCTACGTGCAGAAGGCCGTCGCTACGGTCCTCGGGATTCCCCTCTCCTCCGTGCGGATCGTGCAGACCGTCACCGGCGGAGGCTTCGGCGGCAAGGAGGACGTGCCGTCCGAGATCTGCGCCTGCGCCGCGCTCGCCGCCCGCGCCACGGGCCGGCCGGTCAAGCTGGTCTACACGCGAGAGGAGGACTTCTATCGCTCGAGCAAACGCCACCCTATGTCGGTGACCTTCAAGCTGGGAGCCAGGAGCGACGGGACCTTCACCGCGGCCGAGGTCAGGGTCGTAGCCGAGGCGGGCGCGTACTCAACGCTCACGCCGGTGGTCGCGTTCCGGGCGACGGTACACGCGACGGGACCGTACGAGATCCCCAACGTCCGCACCGACGTGCTCGGCGTCTACACGAACCGGCAGACGACGGGCGCCTTCCGCGGCTTCGGGCAGCCGCAGGTGATATTCGCCAACGAATCGGTCGTCGACGAGATCGCCGAGATGCTGGACATCGACCCGATCGACATCAGGCTCAGAAACTGCCTCGACGTCGGCAGGCACACGGCGACCGGACAGCTTCTCACAGAGAGCGTCGGACTTCGCGCGACGCTGG
>WJLY01000045.1 GCA_014728245.1 Candidatus Effluviviaceae Genus IV sp. | reverse complement strand
CCGGGACCGTGAACCAGAACGTGTTCCCCATACCTGGACCGCCGTTCACACCTATCGTGCCCCCGTGGGCCTCGACGGCCAGCCTGCAGAACACGAGCCCGATCCCCGACGAGTACAAGGACCCGCTGCGCAGCCCGACCTGACCGTCCCTGTCGAAGAGGCAGCGGTGGTACTCTTCGGGTATGCGCTTCCCCTCATCCGAGACCGAGACGAGGGCGTTGCCATTGTGGCTCCTGCGTACGCGTACCCGCACCGTTCCCCCCTCGGGTGTGGAGCTCACGGCGTTGGACAGGAGAATCGAGACGACGCGCCGGATGAGCCCGCGGTCGCAAGAAGCCACCATCGGCTCGAGCCCGAGGCCCATTGCCAACTCAACCCTGCCGGTTTGTCCCTCGGCGGCGTGCGCGGCCTCTCTGATGAGCGTGCGGAGGTCGCAGGTGGAGAGCTCGAGTGCGCGCGTCTTGCTCTCGAGCCGGAACGTGTCGACTGCAGTGGACGCCACACCGAAGGCCAGGCCGCAGGCTGCTTGCGCCTCGCTCAGCGCAGTCCTCACGTCGTCGTCAATCCTTCCCTCCAGCTTCTCCGCGAGGACGCCCAGCTTCGCCTTCAGAAGGCAGAGCCCGTCCAGGGCGTCGTGAAAGGTCAGCATCGCCGCCTGCTCGCCGAGCTGCAGCCTGGCCGGGAGCTCTGCGCACCTCGCAGTGAGATGCCTGAGCAGCTTCCCCACGCGGGCCCTGTTGCGGACGCGAGGTAGGAGGTCATCCCCTTCGTCGCAGTCGGCGAGCCACTCGTCCGCTCCGGCCTCAAGGCCCTTCGTTCGCGTCTCCCGGTCGAGCAGGGCGGCGACCACGACCAGCTGCGTGCAGGTGAGCCATGGCTTGTCCTTCAGCGAGCGGCACAGCTTGAGGGCATCGGCTCCTCCGCCTCCGTCCACGATGATTGCCACATCGGGGGGGCCTGCAAGGGCGCTCTCCACGGCGCGGGGGAGGGAGTCCGCCTCCTCGGCATCGTACCCTTCGGATTCGACGAGTCTGCGGTGAAGCGCCCGCCTGCCGGCGTCGGCGCCACATATCAGGACCCTGGGCCTCCCGCCCCAGCCGCTCGTCTCACTCGCTGCACAGCCGAGCCCGGTTCCGCGACCTTCTCTCGCCATTGCACTCCTCGATGCCGTCCCCCTTCCTCGCCTTGGCGGCGACGTAGCCGCCGCACAGGCTACGTAGGCGCGCCCGACTGCCCGTGCGGCTGCCTGCCGCGAGACCCGGCGGCTGCCTGCGCGTGTTCGCACGCAGACAGACTGGCAGGGAGTCAGACATGCGAGCCCGTCAGCCCAAGGTCTCAGATTCAGGCCCGGGCCGGTGAGCCGCGCCTGCGGACGTCCTGCCCGGGTGCCTCTCCGTGCCGCACGACGGACGCCTAGCCGGGGGCCCCGCTGCAAGGAAGCGCGTTTCGAACTCCTCCATCTCTGGCCGCGATCTCAGCGCCGCCTCAAGGAAGAGGCGCTCCTCGGGCCCCAGCCCTCGCATGGAGAGGACCGTGCTGCGCGCGGCGTGCAGGTCCTCCAGGCCCTCCCGGACGTTTCCGCTCACGAACGACAGCACGTTCAACGCCAGAGGGGTCACGTCGGGTCTCTCCTTTCCCTCCGTTTCCTGCATCACCAGCGGCGAGTTCCATGCCAGCGCGAATCTGCGGCCTGTCGGCATGTTCGCACTCGTGGGGGCGCGAGGCTGCCCCATCCATGGTGCAGCGGTGCACCGTCGGGATGCGCGGCCGAAGCCCCGCGGCGCTGCCGCGCGGGGGGTCTAACACTAGGGCACGTACCACCAAGACACCGAGGGGGGCCAAGGCACCAAGGCCACCTTGGTGCCCATGGTGTCCTTCGTGCCTTGGTGGTCAGGCCCGACGGGCGTTGCGGAGTTCACGCGGCGCGCCTAACATGACCCCGGCGCGCGCCGTGCGGCTACAGGGCGGACCGTGAAGGGGTCCGCAGTCCTGGGCGCGCCCCCCCGCTTCTTCGAAGGGAGGCCATCGGGGCGTGGTTTCTGCGGCGAAGCGGATGGGTCTCGCCTTCGCATTCGCCGCCCTCTACCTTTTCGTGGCGAGCATCTACCTCACGAGCCCCCCTGCCGCCGCGTGCGTGCTCGCCTCGGCCGCGGTGCTCGGTGTGGGCGCGTTCGTTCTCTCGAGGGCGCCGGGGCGCCAGCTCAACCGCGCGTTCTGCTATTTCTGCCTGACGCTCGGGGCGTATCTGGCCGGCGTCTACCTCGCGCACATGGCGGTCTTGTGGGGTTACGACGCCGTCGAGACGTCGATGTGGCTGCTCCGCAACGGCCCCCTCCTGGTGCCGCTGACCACGATGTACTTCACCTACCGCTTCATTGAGAAGCGGAGCGGGTACGTGAAGGCCCTGGTCGCGCTGGCGGCGGCCTCGACGTTGCCGTTCGTCTTCCTGAATCTAGGTGGCGGCTACGTGACCGAGTTCGTGCAGAAGGGCCGGGTCATAGTCCCGGCGAACGCGCTCGGGCTCTACCGCGCATGGGCGGTGCTGACGATGTTCTGGTCGGCGCTTTCGGCGGCGCTGATCGCGGTGAGCGCGGTTACGACGAGGTCGGCCGCCCGGCGGCGCCAGTATCTGGCATACCTCGCGGGCCTTTCCGTCCTGGTAGCGACCGCGGCGCTCGCCTTCGTCTCCGCCTTCGACCACCCGTGGTATCCTCCCTTCGTGGGCGCCGCGATGCTCGTCTTCCCGGTGCTGGTCGGCTTCGCCGTGCTGCGCTACGGTCTCTTCGACATCAAGCTCGTCATCCGGAGGACAATGCCCTACGCCCTCGCGCTCGCGGCGATAGGCATCGCTCACGCGCTGGTCTTCGTCCTCCTCTACCGGCTGGGGACGGGCGGGGCGGAGATGCCCCGCGG
>WJLY01000002.1 GCA_014728245.1 Candidatus Effluviviaceae Genus IV sp. | reverse complement strand
GGCGGGCGCCTCCGAGCCGCTCACGCGGTTTCTGATCTCCGGGCAGGAGCTTGTGACCACGACCGCGGGCGGCCTGGTGCCCGACTGGGTGTCGGCGGGCGGGCCGGAAGTGCTGGGCGTCGTCTGGGCGCTCGCGGCGGCCTCCCTGTCGCTCATGGCGATCGTCGCGCTCCGGCTCTCTCGGGAGCGCGCCCTGGGATGGAACTGAACCCGCGGAGCGCCGTATCAAGCGAAGACCCGGCTCCCGGCGGACGCGAGGTCCGACGGAAGCCGGGTCTTTCGATATCGGGGGCGAGGAGACTCGGAAGGGAGCCCGCTCTAGCCGGCGGTCGTATCGCCGCGCTCCGCGTCGTGCGCGGCCCCTTCGTCCTTCGACAGACCGTGGGCGCTGATGCCGGAGCTGACCTCGTGGCTCGCCTCGTCAAGCACGACGGGCCGGTCGTTCTGCTCGCGCGACCTGGTCAGCGCCCTCACGATGAAGTAGAAGACGACCATGGCGAGTCCTATGAAGATCGGTATGATGGCTCCGGCCATGCCGCTTCGCCAGATGAACGGGTCGGGCGCGAACCTGAGCGCGATCATGATCGCGAAGCCGACGAAGAGGAAGAATATCCCCCAGCCGAGCAGGGCGTGCCCGCCTTTCGTCTTGCCCAGCAGCTTCCTGTCGTAGACGCCGGATTCGAGCGCCTTCAGGAACATCTCCTGGCGGCGCTTCGCCGCCCGGTTCTGAGCCTGGATGACGATGAGCAGTATGAGGATCACCGCCGCCAGGTTCACGAGTGTGATGAGAAACGCGAAGACCATCTGCGGCATTTCCGAACCTCCCTTTTCTCTCAGCGGTCCCGATTCCGCCGCTTCACCTCGGTCGGGGCGGCGGCCGCGAACGCTTGGCTCTCTCGGACGATGCCTCCCGAAGAACCGGCCAGTTGCAGACCCGCGCCTGTTTCGTCCGTCGAACCATGTGACCCCGGAATCCCGGTTCCTGTTTCACTCGAACGCCGGGAGGCCGGCGGGGAAAAGAACTTGGATTCGCCCCCCGTTCTGCTAGCATTGTCTGCTGGGCCTGAAGCGGGCGCCGCTCCCTTCTCGACCGTCGCCGGTGGCGGCTCTCGGACCTCCGGCACGCGCGGGAGGCGGCGTTGAAGCGGCATCCCCGCAACCCGGGAGCGGAGCCTCCCGATCATGAACTGGTCGCGCTGACGGCGGCCGGAGACGACGAGGCGTATCGCCTGCTCGTGGAGCGGTACTCCGACTTCGTCTACACGGTCGTTCTCAGGATCGTGCGGAATCCTGAAGACGCTGAGGACGTCGCGCAGGAGGCCTTCGTCCGCGCGCACAGGTCGATCGGCAGGTTCCGGGGCGATTCGAAGTTCTCGAGCTGGCTCTACAGGATCGCCGTCAACCGGGCCCTGACGCACCTGAAGCGTCGTCGGCGGAGGCCCCAGACAGTTGAGATGTCGGTGTCGCCGCGCGTCGAGGCGGAGATCAGCTCGCGTCACGGAGACGAGGATCCCGAGCGGGCAGTCCTGGACGAGGAATTCAGGGCGCGGGTCCGACATGCGGTTTCGAAGCTGCCGCCGCGCTACAGGGCGGCCGTTACGCTCTTCTACCTGGAGGAGCGGAACTACAAGGAGGTCGCGGAGGTCTTGGGCATTCCGATGGGTACGTTGAAGACCCATCTGCACAGGGCGCGCGCCCTTCTGCGAGACGAGCTTCTGGCGGAAGAAGCGGAACGCGGGAGGTGAGATTGAGCAACGGATGCATGGAGACGATCCTCAACAGAAGGAGCATTCTGCATTTCAAGGAGGACGAGATCCCCGAGGACGTCCTCAACCAGGTGCTGGGGGCGGGGCTCAGGGCGCCCTCGCCCGGAGGTTCGCTGACCACCGGGTATCGGGGGATCCAGGCGTTCTCGATCATCGTCGTTCGGGACAGGCAGCGCAGGGCGGCGCTCAACAAGATGCTCTGCGACGGCAAGAAGGAATGCATCGAGCAGGCGCCCGTCTCGCTGGTGTTCTGCGTGGACCTGCACAGGGTCAATCGTTGGGCGGAGCTTCAGGGCGGTGTCCCGCACTTCAAGGGAGTCGGGGTGTTGTGGGTAGCGCTACGAGGGACGTACGCCGCTGCGCAGAACTCGGTGATCGCGGCCTATTCGCTGGGCCTCGGCGCGCAGTACGTTCAGGAGATCGTCTGGCAGCCGTACGAGACGCTCCAGTTCTTCAAGCTCCCGAAGCGCGTGCTGCCGGTCGCGATGCTCGTGATGGGCTATCCCGCCGAACAGCCGCCTCTCGCGCCCTCTCTCCCGTTCGAGGCCGTCGTCCACGAGGAGACCTACAGAAGCATGGACGACAAGGAGCTAATCGAGTCGTTCGGCGAGAAGGAGAAGTACTTCAGGGAGTGGGTCGAGAGCCTGCCTCCTGACTCGCGTCACAGACAGGCCATGGACGCGAAGGGCGTCAAGAACCTGGCGCAGTTCGTGTCTCTCATGACGTACACGGAGAGCTTCTACAGGTGGAGGGACGACGTCGTCCGCTCCAACCTGGCGATGTCCGAGCTGGAGTAGCCCGGGGCGCGGCTGTCCGCGTCAGGGGCGCCGCCGGAGAACGAGGGGACGCGGCGAGCTTCTTCGCGGCGTCCCTTGCTGTCTCGCGGCCCGGGGAACGCAACCCACGGGAGGACCGCAGAAGATGGAACGGGAGATCGTCGCCCTTCTGGCGAGCATCCTGATCATCGTCGTGCTCGTGCGATTCAAGATCGATCTGGGCGTGTCGATGTTCGCCGGAGCCGCGGCGCTGGCTCTCATCACGGGCCGCACCGTCGGCTGGACCGCGCTCGAGATCGGGCGTTCGGCGATCGAGAAGGACACCCTCCTCGTCCTCGGGCGCATCGTCTTCATCATCATGTTGGGCGCGCTCGCGGGGCGGACCGGCTATCTCGACAGGTTCGTTCTGGGGCTTCGGACCTACGTCTCGGACAATCGCATAGTGGTCGCGCTGATCCCCGCGTTCGGAGGGCTTTTGCCCATGCCGGGCGGCGCGATGCTGACCGCGCCCATGGTGGAGAGCGCTGCGAAGGACGGCAACGCGTCGCCCGAGGAGCTGGTCTTCATCAGCTACTGGTTCCGCCACGTCTGGGAGTACATCTGGCCCCTCTACCCGGCGATCGTCTTCGTCGCATCGATGATCGACAAGGAGGTCGGCGACATCTTCAGAGCGAACTGGCCGGCGACCGTGGCGGCGATCGGCGGTGGCGTGCTGCTCGTCCTCTGGAAGGCGGACGTCGGCAGGAACGACCCCTCAACGAGGGTCGGCTCGCCGCTCGATCTGGTGCTGGGCGTGCTTCCGTTCGCGATCGTGATAGTGGGCGCGCTGGTCTTCGGGCTCGAGCTGATCCTGGTTGTGCTCGGTGTGATCGTGCTCCTGTCGCTCTTCGAGAAGGTGAGGATCCGTGACCTCTGGCTCTCTTTCCGGCGAGGAGCATCGTTCCAGATCGTGATGCTCGTCCTCGGCGTCGCCGCCTACAAATACCTGCTGGAGGCCGCCGGCGTGATCGAGGCCGTCCCCGAGTTCTTCTTCAGGATGAACATGCCGGAGGCGGTCGTCATCGCCGCCGTTCCCATGATCGTGGGGCTCATCACCGGCGTGACGCTCGCCTACATCGGTGTCAGCTTCCCGTTGCTCGTGCCGCTCTTCGGAGAGGACCCCGTGAACATGGAGTTCATGATGCTGGCCTTCGTCTCCGGCTTCGTGGGCTGTCTGCTGTCGCCGGTTCACCTCTGTCTCGTTCTAACGCGCGAGTACTTCCACGCGAACCTCGGCCGCGTCTACAGAAGCCTTCTGCCGGCGGCGGCCATCATCATGGCCGTTGCGGTCTCTATCGTCGTTCTGTAGAGTGGTGCCTCCCGCCGCGTGAGATCCGGGACGGAGGGAAGCTTGACACGTTCAACGAGCGCGGTCCTCGCGACCGTACTGGCCAGTCTGCTGTGGGGCTCGTCGTTCTCCGTGATCAAGATCGGACTGCGAACGATCGACCCTTACTGGTTCGTCTTCCTCAGGTTCTCGATCGCCGCGGCTCTCGCGCTAGTCTACCTGTGGTCGATAGGAAGGCTCGGCAAGGCGCTGGCGCTGGCCAGGCATCCGCTCGTAATATGGCTGGGCGTCGCCAACGCCGTCGGCTTCATCTTCCAGTTCAAGGGCCAGACGCTCACGACGGCGGTCAACGCGGCTCTCATCATCAACTCCTGCACGATATACGTTGCCATAGTCTCGAAGTTCGTGTTCGGAGAGAGGTTCGGGCCGCCGAAGCTCCTCGGAGTGGCGCTCGGGATCCTGGGTGTGTATCTGGTCACGACGGGAGGCAGGCTGACCGTGGCGTTCGGCGAGTCCGTGAGGGGCGATCTGATCGTCCTCGGGGGGGCGCTGGCCTGGACAGCCTTCATCGTGCTCGACAAGAAGGTGGTCGAGCTTCTCGACGTGGACGTCAGGTCGCTGACAGGCGCGATGGTTCTCTTGACGGCGCTCTCTTCGCTCCCGGCGGCGGTGATCTTCGGAAGAGGCGAGTTCCCCGGGGTCTCCCCGGAGCTGTGGACGATACCCTACACATCAGTCTTCTGCACGATCCTGCCGTTCTTCCTGTGGACCTGGGGGCTCAAGGCCATCTCCGCGACGACCTCGAGCGTCGTGATGCTCTCGGAAGTCGTGTTCGCGCTCGTGATCGCCGCCCTGTTGCTCGGGGAGCGGCTCACGGCGGGAGGGTTCGCGGGAAGCGCGCTCATAGTCGTGGCGATTCTCCTGGCCTCGCGGGAGCCGGCCGTGAAGACGGCGACGGGGCCGGACGTAGTTCCGGAGTGACGCGGGCGGTCGGGCGCGGCGGACGTTAGCCCGACACGCGCGTGCTTGAGGAGTCACCGAGAGCCCGGAGTCCGCGGCGGGCCCGAGTCACACGCGAGCATAGAAAAGGGTCACAGAGAGCCCTGAGTCCGCGGCGGGCGCGAATGGCGCGCGGGTGCGCGGAAGAGTCACCGGGAGCCCATGGCCCGTGACGGAGGCAGCTTCACACGGGCATACGAAAGAGCCACCGAGAACCCAGGAACGGAGAGGGACATGGATGAGGAGAGACGACATCTCGGTCCCGAGGCTTACGGGGGGTGTGACGGCGAGGACTACGGGCCGTACGTCGGGCACGAGCGCACGGTCCCTGAACTCACGCTCCGCGCGGTCATAGCCGGCGCGCTCATCGGGATCGTGTTCGGCGCCGCGAACGCCTACATAGGCCTGAAGGTAGGCATGACCGTGTCGGCCTCGATCCCCGCCGCCGTTCTCGCCATAGCGCTCTCGAGGAGACTGCGGAAGAGAGCGACGGTTCTCGAGACCAACATGGTACAGACCGTCGGGTCGGCCGGCGAGTCGCTGGCGGCCGGGATAATCTTCACGATTCCCGCCCTCATCGTTCTGGGCCTCATACCCGAGCTCTCGAAGGTGTTCGTCCTCGCCGTCGTCGGGGGGTTGCTCGGCGTCCTGTTCATGATCCCCCTGCGCCGCTACCTGATGGTGAAGCAGCACGGCGCGCTGCCGTTCCCGGAAGGCACCGCCTGCGCGGAGGTGCTGGTGGCCGGGGACACAGGGGGCTCACGCGTGAAGCGCGTCATGGCGGGGCTCGGACTGGCGGCTCTCTACAAGTTCGCGATGGAGGGCATGGCGCTCTGGCCCTACAAGCCCTCGTGGCGCATCCGCGGGATCGAGGGCGCGCAGGTGGGCGCAGAGGTCACTCCCGCTCTTCTCGGCGTGGGCTACGTGATCGGCCCCAGGATCGCCGGCATCATGCTCGCCGGCGGGGCGCTGGGGTGGCTCGTTCTGATCCCGCTCATAAAGATGCTGGGCAGCAGCCTCACGGAGCCCATGTACCCGGCGAGCACGCTCATCAGAGACATGTCGCCGATCGAGATCTGGGACAACTACATCCGCTACATCGGCGCGGGGGCCGTGGCGCTCGGCGGTCTGGTGACGCTCGCGAAGGCCATTCCGACGATCGTCGAGTCGTTCGGACAGGGCATCCTGCAGGTGTTCCGGCGGGGCGGGGCGGGCGAGTGCAGGAGAACCGCCAGGGACCTGCCCATGACCGCCGTGCTCTCGGGCGCGATCGCGCTCGGCGTCCTCGCCTGGCTCCTCCCGCAGATACCGGTCAACGCGCTGGGGGCGCTTCTGATCGTCGTCTTCAGTCTCTTCTTCGTCACCGTTTCCTCGCGGATCGTCGGCCTTCTGGGAAGCTCGTCGAATCCCGCCTCCGGCATGACGATAGCGACGCTTCTCGCCACCAGCATGATATTCCTCTGGATGGGATGGACCGGACCCGCCGGAATGGTGGGGGCGATATCCGTCGGGGCGGTCGTCTGCATCTCGATCTGCATAGCGTCGGACACGTCTCAGGACCTGAAGACCGGATTCCTCGTGGGCGCCACGCCGCGCCGCCAGCAGCTCGGAGAGCTCGTGGGCGTGCTTTCCTCGGCCGCCGTGATCGGATGGGTCGTTTTCTTCCTGCACGATACCTACGGGATCGGATCCGAGCGGCTACCGGCGCCTCAGGCCGTGCTCATGTCGATGGTCGTCAAGGGCGTGCTCACGATGTCGCTCCCGTGGACACTCGTCTTCATCGGGGCCTTTCTCGCGCTCTGCGTCGAGATCCTCGGCGTGCCGTCGCTTCCGTTCGCGGTCGGTCTCTACCTGCCGATCCGCCTGTCGACGCCCATCATGACGGGCGGTCTCGTGAGGCTCCTGGCTTCCAGAACGAGAGACGCGCGCGAGCTGCACGCCAGGCGGGAACGCGGCGTTCTCTTCGGCTCGGGGCTCATCGCCGGCGGCGGGATCATGGGACTTCTCGTGGCGTTCCTCGAGAACGCGCACGTGCAGCGCGACCGGCTGCTGGCCGACGGCGAGCCGATAGGCGCCGGGACGAGGGCCGTCGCGGCGTTCTACGACCGGGTGAACATCGGCTTCGAGTGGGCCGGCGACTGGTCGGGCTTCGTTGCGGTGGCGGCGTTTCTGGGCCTGGTCTACGCGCTCATGCACACGGTAGGCATCTGGCGACGCACTCGGGGTCGTCCGGACGACCTGCCGCCCTCCACACTATAGCGACGAAACCGCTTGACCACCGCGTAGCGTCAGCCTAGAGTCTTGGTGCGTTGCACGAGAGGGGACGGAAGGGGTGATCTGAGTGGTGCTCACCAAGCGGCGGATTATCAAGCACCGGAACAGGCGGCTCTACGACGCGCTCGAGGGGCGCACGATCACGCTCCTCGAGCTGTCGGACATCGTAGCCGCCGGTGAGAACGTAGCGGTCGAGCTCTCGGGCACCGGCGAGGACATTACCGCGGTCACGCTCCTTGCCTCGTTCGCGGAGCGCATCAGGAGGCGGCCCTCGGAGCGACTGGGCTGCGAGGTCACCTCCATTCTGTCCGACGCGCTCCGGGGCGCGGCCGACGTCGGCGGCGCCGCTCAGCCCGGCGCGGCGCCCGGGGAG
>WJLY01000044.1 GCA_014728245.1 Candidatus Effluviviaceae Genus IV sp. | reverse complement strand
GTCGGAGGGCGCTAGGCATGCCGCCGACTCCGCCGCCGCGGCGCACGAGGAGGAGCGGCCGGACGTCCTTTCCGGCCTGGACCGTCTCATCGCGTCGCGACTTGACGACCTCGGGCCGGGCACTGCAGACGTGTCGGTTTCCGTCCACACTCCCGACGGCAGAGTTCTCTACGAGCGCGCGGCCGACCGTCCCATGGCGCCCGCCTCCAACATGAAGATTGTGACGGCCGCCTGCGCCCTCTCCCTGCTGGGACACGATCACAGGTTCGTGACCGACATCATGGCGACCGGCCAGATCGAAAGCGGCGCGCTCGACGGCGATCTGTACGTCGTCGGGGGCGGCGATCCGTCGATCGTCTCCGAGGAACTGTGGAAGATCTGCGAGGCGCTCCGCGCGCGGGGACTCAGGGAGATCAGGGGCGATCTCGTGCTCGACACGAGCTTCTTCGACGGAGAGGCTAGGGCCGTTTCGGGCGGCGACGACGGCGACCGGGCGTACCACGCGCGAACGGGAGCGCTCTCCCTCAACTTCAATACGGTCGCAGTGCATGTCTATCCGGGAAAGAGCCGCGGCGATGCCGCCGTCGTTTCCGTGACGCCCGACCTCGGCATCGTAGAACTGAGGGGCGTTGCAACGACCGGCTCCTCGCGGCGCGGCACCACGATAGACGTGAGGCGCCGGTTTGAGAACGGGCGGAACGTCGTGGCAGTGACGGGTCGGATCGCGGAGGGCTCCGCGGGGCGCACCTGGTACCGCAACCTCGACGATCCGGCCGGCTGCTTCGGCGAGGCGCTCGTGAGTTCGCTCGCGATGTTCGGCGTGAGTCTGGACGGGACCGTGAGGGAGGGGCGCTGTCCGAGGGAGGCGTCCTTGCTGCACCGCCACGAATCGAAGCCGCTCTCTCTTGTCGTCAGAGACCTGGGCAAGTACAGCAACAACTTCGTCGCCGAGCAGCTCCTCAAGGCGCTGTGCGCCGAGGTGGATGGGCCGCCGGGATCGACCGGGTGCGGGTCGCGGATGCTGTCCGACTACCTCGTTTCGCTTGGGCTGGAGCCCGCTTCGTTCCGGGTCGTCGACGGGTCTGGATTCTCGAAGGACAACAGGCTGACGACCCGAGCGATCGCGAGCGTGATAGCCGCGGCGCTCGCTGACTTCGAGACGTCGTGCGAGTTCGCGACCTCGTTGAGCGTGGGCGGTGTGGACGGAACGCTGTCTGACAGGATGGAGTTTCCGGGGCTGCGCGGCCAGGTGCGCGCGAAGACCGGCCTCCTGCGGGGAGTGACCGCGATCTCGGGTCTTCTGCACACGCTCGCCGGGGACGACGTCATCTTCTCTGTGATCACCGAGGCGGGGTCGTGCGAAGCGTGGCGGTTGCACGATCTGGAGCATGAGATCCTGGCGTACGTGGCCCGCGAGACACCGCCGCTCGGCGGCTGGACGGACTGAACCCGGGGCGGGTGCCGGGCCAGAGAGGTTGGACGATGGACGAACGGACGCCCGAAGCGCAAGAGAGCGGAGGCGGCGTGCGGGAGACCGTCCGCGGCCTGGTGTTCTGGACGGCAGCCAACAGCGCCGCGGGCGCGCTGGTAGGTCTCGTCGTCGCGCTCTTCTCCGGCGAGCCCGGTGCGGTGGCGCGCTTCGTACCGATGGGGCTTCTCCTCGGGAACGCCATCGGCTTCGCGGCGGTCCTGTCCGCCCGGTACGTCCTCCCGAGATACGGGGAACTGCCGGCGCTCGCGAGGATCCCGCTCGCGGCGGTCACGCTGATCGCGGGCGGCGCCTTCGGAACGGCGCTCGTGCTCTTCTTCTACCCCGTGATGATCTTCTACCAGGTTCGCCTCCTGGTCCTCATCGTGCTGGTCGACGGTGTGATAGCGCTGATCGTGGGCATCATCGTCTACAACTACGAGCGGATGCAGAGCGAGATAGAGGAGAGCTACCGGAAGCTCGCGGAGAACCGCGTCAGGCAGGAACGTCTTCGCGAGCTGGCCGCGAGATCCGAGCTCAAGGCGCTCAAGGCGCAGATCAACCCCCACTTCCTGTTCAACGCCCTGAACTCGATCTCCGCGCTGATCGCCACGGACCCGCCGGCGGCGGAGAGGACCCTCGAGCGGTTGTCGGGGATCTTTCGCGGCACCCTCCTCGCGTCGGAGAAGGAGCGGATTCCTCTGAGCAGGGAGCTCGAGGTGATCGACGCTTACCTCGACATCGAGCGCGCGCGTTTCGGAGACCGGCTGAAGGTGAAGAGGCTCGTCTCTGACGAGGCGGCCGACGCGCTCGTCCCGCCGCTCATCCTGCAGCCGCTCGTCGAGAACGCCGTGCGCCACGGAGTATCACCGCTCGTCGAGGGCGGGACCGTCACGATAGAGGCGGAGGTTCGCGACGGGACTCTCCTCATGGCGGTAGAGGACGATGGAGGTGGTCTCGAGGGGGAGGACTACGAGGAGATCCTGTCGCGCGGCTACGGGCTCCGGAACGTGCGAGACCGCCTGTTCACGCGGTTCGGAGAGAGAGCCGGGTTCTCGATCGCAGAGAGCGACGGCGCCAGGATCGAGCTCTCGCTACCCGCGGAAGCCGAGGAGGGGACGCGATGAGTGTGGAGATAGCGGCTCTGGTCGTGGATGACGAGAAGCTCGCCAGGGTCCGCCTCGTGAAGCTCTTGGAAGACATCGAGGGGATCAGTGTGATCGGCGAGGCGGAGAACGGGGAGGAGGCGGTTCGGAGGATACGCGACCTTAAGCCCGATCTCGTCTTCCTCGACATACGCATGCCGGGCAAGGACGGCTTCGGGGTGATAGAAGCGCTCGAGTCGGTCCCTCTCATCGTGTTCGTGACCGCGTTCGACGACTACGCCGTCAAGGCGTTCGAGGTGAATTCGATCGACTACCTCCTGAAGCCGGTCAACCGCGCCAGGCTAGGTGAGGCCGTCGGTCGCGCGCGGAGCCTGCTCGAGGAGCCGAGCGACCTGGGCCGCGAGATCGAGAAGCTCAAGTCGATGGTGCGGTCGGGCGGACTCGCGCGCCTGTCGGTTTCCAGGGGCAAGAGGATCCTGCTACTGGATCTGGACGACATCATGTGGCTCGCCGTGGACGACGGCCTGGTCTTCGCGCACACCGGGGAAGGAAGGTTTCTGGTCAACCGGACGATGGCCGAACTGGAGTCCCGGCTCGATTCCCGCAAGTTCTTCCGCATCCACCGTTCCACGATCGTCAATCTGGATCACGTGAGAGAGCTGGTGCCTTGGTTCAGCGGGAAGTACAAGGTGGTCATGGCCGATCGCCCGGGAACGGAGCTCACGCTCTCGCGTTCGCGTGCGAAGGAGCTGCGCGAGATCCTGCCCTGGTGACTCCCGCCTCACCGGCGGGAAGCTCGCGCATGCGCCGTGCCACCGGTAACAACTTGCGCGATCGGTCCTCGCGCGCGCCTGCGTTTCGACCCCTCCTAAATGCGTCTCAGGAAGCCCGGACGACTGTTCGTAGACCCGTGCTTGGGGCCCGTACGCAACGAGCCCTACAATTGCATCGTGGAGAGGGAGATTGCGGCGACCGGCCCCGACACCCGAAACAGGTCGAGGCGAAGGCACCGAAGACGCATGAGAGGATGGAACGAAACTGCCGGCGCTCTGCCGGTGTCAGATGGAGGGGGAGAACAATGGAACGGCGAATCGCAGGACTGAAAGCCCTCCTGGTTATCGCCCTCGTCGCCGCAGCGGCGGCAGGTCCGGCGCAGGCGGCGATGATGCAGGTGACCGGGACCGTGGGCTCCACGCTCATCGGCCTTCCCGACCTGAAGGTCGACATGGATGGCATGGACCCCGACGAGGGCCAGTTCTCCGTCGGCGGCGGGATGCTGTTCGCTCAGGCTTCGCGCTACCTGATCCCGGAAGGCGAGACCAGAAGCAACGATCTCTACCTCTGGGCCCAGATGCTCGATCTGGACGGGACTCTGGACGGAGATCTCATCGCGTGGTTCCAGACCGGCGCCATCCGGGGGCGCGTGACCGAAGACGCGACGATCTTCGGTCAGGACGTCCGGATAACCGGCGAGATAGACGACGACCTGCGCGTCTTCTGCCAGAACCTCTGGATCGACGGCACGGTGAAGGGTGACGTTCTGGGCTTCGCCGCGAACATGACGGTCTCCGAGAGCGGCGTGATCGAGGGCGACGTCATGGGCGCCGGCGGCGTAGTGGTCGTTGACGGGGACATCGAGGGAGACGCCAGAGTAGGCGCAGGCACGATCACCCTGAACGGCGCCATCGCCGGGAACGCCGACCTTCAGACCGACGGGGGGATCTCGTTCGGGCCGGACGCCAGCGTGGGCGGAGACCTCAGCTACAGCGGCCCGACGCAGGTCACACCTCCCGAAGGTGTCGTGGCGGGCTCGGTCAGTTACTCGCGCGCGAAGCCTGACGAGGGGCCGGAGTTCGATTTCGATCTGCCGGAGGGACTGGGCGTATTCTTCTGGGTCATGCGGCTCATCATGGCCGTGGTAGCGGGTAGCGTCATAATCGCCTTCACGAAGGACCACGCCAGGAGGACCGCGGAGACCATGCGGCGCAAGCCGCTCAAGAGCCTCGGGATCGGCTTCATCGCTTTCATCTGCGTCCCGATCATAGCCTTCATCGGCATGCTGCTCGTCTTGCCGTTCATGCTGGCGGTCGTGTTGGGTCTGGCGTACCTGATCGCGATCTACATCGCGAAGTTCTACGTCGGGCTCTGGATCGGCAATCTGATCCTCAGGCGCAGCGGGAGGACCGACGTATCGCCGGTTCCGGCCATGCTGCTGGGTCTTCTCATCGTATACCTCGTCACCGCCATACCGATCGCCGGAACACTGATCGGCATGGTGATCATCCCTGCCCTGGGCATCGGAGCGCTTCTGCAGCGGAGAGAGACGGGTTTGAACGGCGCCTTCGAGTCATCCAGCCCTAGCCCGGAGGGGCTGCCGGAGTCTTTTCCCGGCGGACCGACGACCTCCGGTAGTGAGGGCGCTTCGTCAACGGAGGGTTGAGCGAATGCGGGTCGGCGAGCTCGTGCGAACGCCCCGGCAGGTTCCCGGCAGGCTCAGCGGCCGCACGGTCGGCCTGTGGGCGCTCGCCAACACGATCGCCGGCCTGCTGATCGGCGCCGGCATCCTGGTCTTCGCCAAGGGTGAGGCGATCAACGGATCGATCGTCCTCATGAGCGCGGTCTTCGCCAATGTAGTGGGGTTCACCGCCGTCCTGACCGTGAGGTTCGTCCTGCCCAGGTACAGCGGGCTTCCCGCCTACATCCGCCTGCCTCTTGCCTTCGCTACGTTGCTGGGCGGGGGCGTCGTCGGCAGCGGGCTGGCCCTGCTCGTGAACCCGCTCATCATCGTCTACCAGGTGCGGCTTGCCCTCATGGTCGTCACCCTGAACGGAGTGCTCGCCCTGACCGTCGGCGCGCTCACCTACGCGTTCGACGTCATGAGAGGGCAGATCGAGAGCGAGTCGACTGCGAGAGCCCGGCTCGAGAGAGAGATGGAGGTTGCGAGGACCATCCAGATGGAGCTTCTCCCCAAGAAGTTCCCGAGCGTTCCGGGGCTCGACCTTTTCGCCTTCAGCTTGCCCGCCCGGCACGTCGGAGGCGACTGCTACGACATCATCGAGCTGGGTCAGGGGAGGCTGGCGATCACGATAGGCGATGTGGCCGGCAAGGGAACGCCCGCGGCGATACTCATGGCGAACGTACAGGCGGCCGTGCGAGCGCTCTCCGAGAGCGGCGTCCCGGCCTGCCAGCTGATCGAGAAGGTCAACAGCCTCGTCCACCGGACCACGGAGGACAGCGCGTTCATCACGTTCTTCTACTGCGTGCTTGATACGACCACGGGCCATCTGCGTTACGTGAACGCCGGGCACAACCCTCCCTGCGTTCTTAAGCCGGACGGAAGCAAGGAGTACCTGGACCGCGGTGGCGTGGTCATCGGCATAATGGCCGGCTCGGGGTACGAGGAAGGGGAGACGGTCCTCCATCCCGGCGACGGTCTGGTGCTCTACACGGACGGGATCACGGAGGCGATGAACCCGGACGGCGACATGTTCGGCGAGGACAGACTCGAGCGCGTGCTGGCCCTGCATCGCGACGCGTCCGCCAGGGAGATCGAGGAGAGAGTCTACGACGACGTGAAGCGGTTCACTTCGGGCGCCGCTCAGGCGGACGACCTGACGATGGTGGTGGTCAAAATGGTGAACGAGCCGGCGGAGGATGAAGCGCTGTCGGCCGGACGTGACCGGCAAACGGCCAGTGGCGGGCCCTCGGCCGCGCGAGGTGCGCCTGCAAACGGCGACCTGCGAGGGTCCGCCCTGGTCGAGCTTTCATGAACCCGGGTCCGGCGAGGCGAGGCCGACCGAAGTCGCGCTCGGCCACAGGTAGACTCACGACACAATGCGAACCGGAGGCACGATGGACGACAGGAGATGGGCGGAGAAGCACCTGACGATGCTCGGCGTCTTCCACATCGTCTACCACACGATCGCGTTCTTCATCGGCATCGGCATAATCGCGCTGCTCTCGTACCTGGGCGACCTGACGGGCGACCCCCAGGGCCATGCGGTTCTGACGATGCTGGGCGGCGTGTTCGGGTCGATTCTGATAGTGGTGGCCGTTCCCGGCGTGGTGGGCGGCATCGGAATCCTCAAGAGGCAACCCTGGGCGAGGATTCTGACGCTCATTGTGGGCGCCGTCGATCTTCTCGACATCCCGCTCGGCACCGCCCTCGGGATCTACACGTTCTGGGTTCTCATGCGCGACGAGATCGTCGGTCACTTCGCGGAGAAGTGACGCCGCCCTCAGGCCGACAGGCAGCAGCATTGTCACTCCTTCCTTCGCGTCCCCCGGGTAACCGCCACGGACGCATCAGTGACTGAGTGGTCAGCCGAAACGCCCCGTGAGGGTCTTGTAGACAGGCCCCGGCGGGCGTATCATGAAGCGTCCCCCTCGGACGCCGCTCTTTGTGAGGTGATAGGGATGTCGAGGGCGATGGCGAAGACGCTCCTTTGCGCCGTGCTGCTGGCGTGTCTTCCGACCGCCCTCACGGCCGCGGGCGGAGACAGCGGGGAGCAGACGCCAGTTCCGTCTCTCGAATCCATCGAGCGTGCTGTTCTCAGGCTCGAGGCGGTGCGCGACCTGGACGACCTGAGCAGAGCGCTCTGGCCGGACTGGGAGGTCTCGGAGGCGGCCTTCGCGCTTCACGGGGGAGACGGCGGCCTCTGCGTGCTCGTCCATCACCCTTCCCCTCCGGAGGGATTCGACTCCGAGAGGACGTCCGGCCGCTCGCGACACAAGTTCCACATAACGAACGCGTCGGCGCTCGATCCCGCGTCCGCCAGGCTGAACGACGAGCCCACGACTTTCCTGGAATGGACGGAGTTCGAGAACAATCCACTGGCGGCCGCGTTCGAGCAGTCCTTCTCCGCGCACCTGCGCAGTGAATGCCCCGATCTCCGGAGACTCGACCCGCCCATCGACGGCTATCCCGTGACGCCAGAGAACCTGGCGCTCTCCGACGTCGAGTGCGAGCTGCTGGCCGCGGCGGTCCTGGCGCCCGACGACTCGCTCGAGCAACGGACGCTGGAGTTCGTGGCGGTCAGGAACTACCGCAGGTTGCGGATGGACAGCCCCGCGGCGGAGGCTTTCGAGAAGCGCCTGGAGCATCTCGAGGGAGGCTCCGCCTACATCGGCTTGCTGGCGGGAGAGCGCGCGGCTCCCCATCTGGACGGCGATCGCGAGCTGCTCGACCCGGCGAAGGAGTCCGTATTCGACCCGGTCGCGTCGATCAGGGGCCCCCGGGGGCTCGACTGGTACAGACGGGACAGATACCGCGCGACCGGGGCGGCGCTCTGCCGGCTGATGGACAGGTTCCAACCGGACTGGAAGGAGGAGGCGGGTCTGTGCGGCGATCCCTTCGAGTTGCTTTACGAGAGCACGATGACGCGGCTTCCCAGGGCGTTCAAGGTGCTCATGAGGTTCCGGCTCAGCGAGCGCGTTGAGGAGCGTTGCCGGTACATCGAGAGCCTTAAGAGCGACGCCGAGAGGCTGTACGACGACATCGTCGAGTGCGAAGGGCTCTCCGTCGTCATCAACACGCGGCTTCTTCAGAGCACGTCGGTCAGCTACGATCCGCAGAACCTGGAACACGTGGATGAACACAGGGCGGTCCACAAGCGAGTGCTCAAGATCGAGTTCTCCGGCGGCACGAGGGTGCACGTGCTCGGCATCCCCTCGGCGGTGAACACGGGAGAGGACGAGTTCGACATACAGCAGCTCACGGTGGCGGCGCCGGAGCGCTTCCGGGTGGAGGTGGGGGGTGCGCCGCTCGCACTCGACCCGGGCGTCCACGAGTTCGACAGGCCTATCTCGGTGACGGGGGATGGACTTCTGATCGAGGCCCGCGCCGGCGTGATCATGGTAGGAGAGGAGAAGCTGACGTTGGTCCTCCACAGGTGACGGGCGCCTGCGCGCGCCCGCGTTCCCCGCTCAACTCGCGCGGCGTCTGGATACGCCCGCGTACCTCGCGGAATCCCGGCGGTCGCACGCACCCGCGTTGCCCGCGGAGTCCCGGCGGCGCCGGGACTACACCTAGCGATACATCGTCTTGATCGTCGTCCACGTCGCGTCGCGCACGGGCGACGACCCGGAGCACTCGAGCGTCGCGTAGATCGAGAGGTTGCCGGGGAACCCGTACGCGCAGAGTTCATCCCAGCCGATGTCCCAGTCGTTCCAGGACTCGCAATCGATGCAGGGGCCGGCGTCAGCGACGAGGTCAGGCGGCTCGCCGCAGGCGTCCTCGAACACGATCGACGCGAAGAAGGGCTCCGAGAGCCCGTCGCATTCCTCGGGGAGGTCGACCGTGACGGCCCAGAGCCCGGCAGGGCTGAACGGCCCGGCGGTCACCGGCGCCGACGTAGCGATCACCGTGGAGCCCGGCGACGGGCAGGAGGGCTCGCTGAGGTCGGCGTCCAGGATCTCGGCGTGGAGCGTCAGGGCGCACGCGTTCTCCTCTTCCCAGTACAGGTAGATCGTCACAGAGAGGGGCCGCCAGCTTCCGGAGCAGTCCGGGCACCCCGAGGGATCGCAGTAGACGGCGTAGGACTCCTCGCCCGTGAACCAGCTGTCGATCGTCCAGTAGTAGCTTCCGTGTCCCCTGTCGCACTGGTCGCCGGGGTCCCTCGAAGACGGATGACTATGGACGACGGGATCGACGAGAAGGCCCGCCGTGACCTCCCGGGCCATAGCCGGGCCCGAGGCCAGCGCGACGGCGAGCAGTACGATCGTAACCTTAGTGGTCACATTCCCTCCCTCCGGCGACGGCGTAGCGCGCCGTTCCCGGTTGATTGCGGGTTCTCGCGGTGGTATTCCTTGAGCCGCGACAATGGAGATGCATGAATCGTTCCTCTTTGCGGGACGTACGCGGGGGGCATGGGCCTTCCGGTCCGCGGGGCGAGCCTTCGGCGGAGGTAAAAGTGGAGAGCCGCGTTCCGGTAGTCACTCTCAAGAAGCGCAGAGACAAGCGGATTCGCTCCGGACACCTCTGGGTGTTCAGCAATGAGATAGAGGCTGTCGACGGGACAGCAGAGCCCGGCGACGCCGTGTACGTGCGCGACGCGGCCGGCCGGTTCGTGGGCACTGGCTACCTGAACCCCCACTCGCTCATAGCCGTGAGACTCGTGTCGCGCACCAGGGTCGACCTGGACGCGGAGTTTCTGAAAAAGCGGATCGCCGACGCGGTCGCTCTGCGGGAACGGCTCTGGCCCGGCGAGCTCGTGTGGAGAGCCGTCTACAGCGAGGCGGACCTCTTGCCCGGCCTCATCGTAGACAGGTATGGAGATACCGTGGTCGTCCAGTCGCTGACGGCCGGGATGGAGAGGCGTCTCGACTACGTCCTGGAGGCGTTGAAGGAGATACTGAATCCCCGCGCCGTCGTCCTCCGCAACGATTCGCCGATGAGGAGGTACGAGAACCTCCCGGCGGAGAAGCGAGTCGCCGCGGGATCCGTGGAGGGACCCGTCGAGATCGAGCAGGACGGCTGTCGCTTCCTCGTGGACGTGGTGGATGGCCAGAAGACCGGGTTCTTCCTGGACCAGCGCGAGAACAGGCGCGCGACGGCCGCGCTGGCGCGAAACGCGGACGTTCTCGACTGTTGCTGCTACACGGGCGCCTGGTCGGTCTACGCCCTGCGAGCGGGCGCGACGAACGTGACGGGGATCGATTCGTCTGGCCCCGCCCTCGAGCTTGCCGCCCGCAACCTCCGTATGAACGGCGCGACCGAGAACGCCGGCTTCGTCAAAGGGGACGTCTTCAAGGAACTCGCCGCTCTCAGGCGCGCCGGTCGCTCGTTCGGGCTGGTCGTGGCCGACCCGCCCGCCTTCGCGAAGAGCAGGAAGCGCATCCGGGAGGCCCTCAAGGCCTACCGCGGGCTCAACAGGCTGGCCATGTCCGTCACGAGCCCCGGGGGCCACCTTGTCACGTGCACCTGTTCTCACCTGGTCGAGCACGAGGCTTTCATGAACGCCCTCGTCGACGCGTCGAGAGAGGCGGGAAGGCGCGCTCGCGTCGTGGAGATACGGGGCCAGAGCCGCGACCACCCGGTCGTGCTCGGTCTCCCGGAGACCAGGTATCTCACGTGCGTCGTGCTGGAGATCCTCTGAGGCCCTGACGCGAACGGGAGAGAGCATGGGTGAGACGACCTGCACGCCCGGCTACCTCCGTCTCCTGGAGTCGGGCGAGCTCGAGGAGAGGGGCGACCGGCTCTGGCGGGTCCTGGAGGACTGCACGCTCTGTCCGAGGCAGTGCCGCGTCGACAGGACGGCCGGCGAGGTCGGATACTGCGGCGCGGGCGCCGACGCGAAGGTGTACAGCTACATGCCTCATCCGGGCGAGGAGCCGCCGATCTCGGGGTCCCGCGGCTCAGGCACCATCTTCTTCAGCCACTGCACACTCTCCTGCGTCTACTGCCAGAACTGCACGTTCTCCCAGATCGGCCGGGGAAAAGCGGTCGACGTGACCGATCTCGCGGGCATGATGCTGGAGCTGGCCTCCGACGGCTGCCACAACATCAACCTGGTGAGCCCGACGCACTTCGCGCCGCAGATAGTCAAGGCCCTCGCCCTGGCCGCGCGAGAGGGCATGTCGATACCGCTCGTGTGGAACACCTCCTCGTACGAGACGCGGTCTCTCCTCCGCGTCCTTGACGGCGTGGTCGACGTCTACCTGGCCGACCTCAGGTACTCGTCCCCTGAGCGTGCCTCCGAATACTCCGACGCGCCCGACTACCCGGAGGTCTGCCGCGGGGCGCTTCTCGAGATGCGAAGGCAGGTCGGCGCGCTGACGCTCGACTCGGAAGGTAACGCCTTGCGCGGACTCGTAGTACGCCACCTGGTTCTCCCCGAGGACGTCTCGGGAACCGGACGGGCGATGGAGTGGATCGCCGGGCGGCTGGGCATTGACACGTACGTGAGTCTGATGTCTCAGTACTACCCCGCCTACGAGGCCGTTGGAGATCCCGTCCTCGGACGCCGCATCACCCGGGAAGAGTGGCAAAGGGCCGTGGAGAGCCTGGAGAACGCGGGGCTCGACAACGGCTGGGTCCAGGGCTTCCCCGACGGGCTCTCGCCGGTAGCCGGGACGAGGCTTGAGCCGAGGCGCTAGAGGTTGCGCCCGCACCACACGAACCCACCGCAACACCTGCTTTCCCGCCCCGCCAGCTGCCCGTGAGTCCCGTCCTGACAGGCCGGACGGCCCTCGCCGTGCTCCTCCCGCTTGAGTGACGGCCCGTCAGGTGGTAAGCTATAGAGGACGCTGGTAGCAGTCGCGGTGTTCCCCTCGAGATCGACAGGATTCTCAGGACATGAACCGGGGTATCGTGCAGCGGGCGCGCCTCGCGGCCGCGCTGGTAGGGATTCTTTCGCTCGCGTCGCTGGCCGTGGCGGTCGGCGGCGGGCGAACCGAGCGCCTTCGGGCGTCCATGCGGGGCGGCCTCACCGTCGACGGAACCAACGCCTTCCTCGGGGCGGCGACCGGTGTGCCGGCCGCTACCGGGCTCGAGTGCGTGGCCGCTCTGCCGGAAGCCAGCTACGGATATCAGTCATGCGGTCGGGACGAGAGCGGCGTACCGGTGCTGGCCGCCGGTCACAGGGTAGGCGGTCTGGAGGGCGAGAAGGACGTGGCCACGCGGCTCTACCGCGCGACCGGGGAGACGCTGGCGGCCTACAAGGACGGATGGCTCATTGCGCCTTCCAACGACGGCGAGGGAGACGCCGGCTGCATCCTCTGGCGTCCGGAGTACGCCTACGTTCGCGCGAGCCCGCGGCGCCGCGGCGACTGGCGATACCTCCTGGCCAGAAACTACGCTCACAAGCCCCGGATCATGCACCCTCTGCCGTTCGAGGAATCGCTCAGGAGTGCGCTCGCCGGCGACAGTCTCTCGTTTCGGAGCGTACTAGTCCGCGCGTCGCTCACCGGGCTCGAGGATACGCTGGCGCTTCTCGACCCGCGCTACGCCGTCAATGAGGGTTTCGCGTTCAGCTGCGGCGGGAGGGAGCTGCTCATCGTAACCTGCGTGGGCGGTTACCAGGGGGCGGACACGTACTACACACTCACGAATCAGACGGTGCTGGGCGCGTCGAGCAGACTGCAGCTCAGGCGCACCGAGGACATCGCGGGGAACTACAGTGGCCTCATCGGCATCGATGCGGAGTCGGGACGGACCCTCTGGAAGGCGCGGACAGGTCCGTCTCCCAACAGGGTCATGTGCTGCAACGTGAACGAGGATCCTGATGAGGAGTATGTTGTCCAGTTCTACTCCGCCGAGAACGGCATCAGCGGAAATGGCACGACGGACGCGGGCGTCTCGTACGCAATGTGCCTCGATCGCTTCGGCCACGTTCTCTGGAAGAGCCGGCTGGTCGGCGTCCACACCGGCGTCTACTGCTCGGTCTGCGACATGACAGGGGACGGCGAGAACGAGCTGGCGATATGCACGGCGAGCCCGCGCTTTGAACGACTCGGAGCGGCCCGCGTGTTTTCGGGGTGGGGCGAGACCCTGGCGCAGCGCAGCGACCTTGGCGGACTGTACGGGATCGTGGCCGCGGACTTCGACGACGATGGTCGCGCCGAGCTGGTGTCTGGAGGGCCCGACAGCACGCTCTACATACTGAATCACTCGCTCGAGATCGAGAGGGAGTGCCGCGACCCCGTGGCGCTGCCGCGACGGAGCGGCGCGACGGCCGGACGAGGGGGCAGTCCGGCTTATGCTTCGGAGTGGTGCCGTCGCCTGCTGCCGCTCGGCGCTCTCGACGTCGACGGTGACGGCGGTATGGAGATACTCGCCATGAGCGAGGGCTACCGGTACGTGCAGTGGACGGCGTACGACCTCGACTCGTTCTACACTGATGAGACGCATCTCGCTTTCTTCGGACCCGACCTCCGGCACGAGGGAAGGACAACGCTCACCGCCGCTCCCTTCGGCTCCGGTGCGGAGATACGAGACCGGCCGGCGTCCCTGAAGAGCCACCTCCTCGTGGAGGACGTCGACGCGGACGGCCTCGACGAGGTCCTGGTCAAGTGCAGGCATCTCTTCGTCTTTGACGCTCCGGTCGCGGGAGGCGCGGGGGAGACGGACGGGCGTGATGACGGATGAGGCCGCGCGCCGCAATCGGCGAGATGTGTAATGAGGCCCGACGCTGCATGCGGGGGAGCTGGCGAATGAGCGCCGACGCGACACCTCAGCGAGGCAATGGATGAACTCTGACGCGACACCTGATGGACTTCGCGGACGCCTCTTCACGTCTGCGCTCCCCGCGGCCGCCCTGGCGCTGGCGGCTCTCGCGGTTGCCGTCATCGGTTCGCGTTCGATGGAGATCGATTGCCGTATGGTGGGCGGGCGCGTTCAGGGCGAGTCGGTCACCCGTGAGATGAAGGGTTCTTCGCCGGTTTTGGAGTATGACCTGGAACTCGCGTCGGTCTCGTGCACGGTCCACGGAAGCAAGTGGCGCGTCGATGGTCCGGAAACCGGACCGGTCGCGCTCGGCGGCTCGACGCTCTCAAAGGGTCGTGACGGAGTGCGGCCGGGAGCCGTCTTCGTGGGCGCCGACGCGGAGACGCTGGCCTTCTTCCGCGACAGGTGGTTCGTTGCCCCCGAGTGTGGACCCGGCGCGCGCGGGAAGGGATGGGGCGCCGTGCTGTGGGCTCCGGAGGTGCGCTACACGGCCGCGTCGCCGCATCACCGCGACGATCCGCGCTATCTTTTCGCGTGGAACTACTCACACGACCTGAAGCTCCTCCACAGGGACTACCTTAGAAGGTCGATCGGGGCGGCGGCATCGGGCGAGAGCCTCGCGGTCAGAAGCCGGCTCGTGGTCGTCCGATCGGACGGGACAGAGACGCCGCTCGCTCCCGTGCCGACGATGTACACCGCGGACGAGGGGTTCTCGTTCGAGCGCGACGGTCGCGGCGAGATCGTCATCAAGGCCGACGGCAGCTACCAGAACGCCGACATGCTCTACCTGGCGACGAACCAGCCGGAGCTGGGCGAGCGTGGAAGGCTCGAACTCCGGCTCACGGACGACATAGGAGGCAATTACAGGGGGATCTTCTGCATCGACCCGACGACCGGTGAGAGGCTGTGGGACTGCAGGACGGGCGCCGGCGTGTCGATGATTCGCTCGGCCGATCTCAACGAGGATCCGGAGGAGGAGTACCTGATGCAGTGCTACGGCTCCGAGAACGGCGTGAGCGGGTCGGGCATGACGGACGCCGGCTGCACTTACGTGTTCTGCGTAGACCGGTGGGGGCATATGCTGTGGAAACGCCGGCTGTGCGGGGTTTTCCCGGGAGCGTCGGTAGCCGTCCTCGACGCGGCGGGCGACGCGGAGCCCGAGGTCGCGGTGGGCCTGAGCAGCACTCGCCACGAGCACCTTGGTTCGCTGTCGCTGCTCACCGGCTGGGGGGAGGTGCTGGATACGCGATCCGACCTCGGGGGAGTGCACGGCGTCGTGCCGTTCGACGTCGATGGCGACGGTCGCCACGAGATCGCCGCCGGTCTTCCGGACAGCACCGTGTGCGCGTTCGACGGAGCCCTCGAGCCGATCCGTTCGTACAGAGATCCGGAGTTCGTAGAGCGCGAAAGCAGATCGCGGCTCGCGCCCGGTATCGACCTCGACACGGCTGATCCCTGGAGCAGAAGGCTCACGCCTCTCGTCTCGTACGACGTCGACCTGGACGGTGAGGCGGAGCTCGTGCTCCTGAGCCAAGCCTACTGGGACGACTACTGGGTCCCCCACGAGAGAGGCACGTTCTATGGCGACGCGTCGCACCTCGTAGTGCTCGGCGGTGACTTCGAGGAGGAGGCCAGGTGTGTGGTCAAGCCCGACGAGAGCTTCGACTTCCAACCGCTTGTCGACCCGCCGGCCTCGACCAAGTGCGACGTCGCGTTGCTCGAACGGGCGGACGAAGGCTGGAGCGGCGTGACGATGGCTTCAAGGCACTTCTTCGTGTTCAGGGTCAAGGAGCGGGGATGAACCCTCGGACGGCATGGGCCGCGTTGGCAGTATTCGTGACTCTTCTTCTCATCTTCGTCGGCGGCTGCTCCGGGGAGGTCGACGTTCCCGACGTCGCCTACGACCCGGTCCCCGAGCTGTTCGAGCGGGAGATCCTGCCGGTAACGGCGGCCCTCCCGACCGCCGCGTGCGTCGTGCCCAGATATTCGCCCGATTCGGATCCCGTCACGACCGACCATCTGGTCATCGGCATGGCGGACGGCCGCATCGCCTCGTTCCACGAGGCGGGTGGAGGGATGGTTGGCGTGTCCTCGTTCGATGTCTCGCCGGGCCAGGCGATAGACCAGGTGGTCGTCTACCGGGATCCCAGGGCCGCGGGGCTCGGGACCGAGCATGTGGTCCTTGCTTTGCACGGCCGCCGAGTGACGGCGGTGAGCCTCGAGACGATGAGTCCGCTCGGCGCGCTCGACCTCCCGGAGCCGGTCGGAGCGTGGAGACTGCATGCTGTCGGCGGTCCAGGGCGCAAAGGCACGGGGAGCGGGCGAAGCAGGGTCGTGCTGAGCGACGACGCGTCGGTTCACGCGCTGGAGCCCGGTCGCGGGTCCGTCTCGGGCCTTGCCCGCGCGGAGGTCCTGAGCCCGGGCGGGCGCGTCGTTGTGACACCGCTCGCCGACTGCCTGGCTGTCGTCGGGCGCGACAGCGTGTGGACGATAGACCAGAGAGGTGTCCTCGCGTCCGATCCGAAGAAAAGCTCCGGGGCGGGGGGTGCGGTCCCCGGTCCCTGCGCGCTCGCGCGCTCCACCAAGCCGGATCGACTGGACTTCTGTGCGAGGGCCGTCGACGGGTCCTGGGTGGAGCGCTCAGTGGCCCTCCCGGGAAGCCTCACCACGGCGACGGTGGTGTCTGACTCGCTCGTTCTGGCCGGCGGAGCGACGTACCAGATACCGGAGCACAGGATCGGCTGGCTCAAGCTCATTGATGCCCGCGGACGCGTTCTGGCCGAGAGCGACCACCCCTCGCCCGTGGCCTTGCTCGCCGAGATCGGAGGCTTCCTCGCGGCGCAGGGTGGTGACAGGAACCTTTCGGTCTACGACAGCACACTTCTGCCGCTCTGGGACCGCGCTTCACAGGTCCAGCCGGTCGCGCTCCTGCCGTGCCACTTCAACTCCGATACGTCGGCCGACCTGGCTGTCGTGTCCTCGCGTCTCTACAGCCTGCACAAGAGCGACGCCGAGATGCTCGAGGAGGCGATCGGCGACTGGGTGTTCATGGACCGGGCTGAACTCGTGCCCAGCCCGGTTCCCGGCCGGGAGCCGAGGTACGAGAGCAGACTCCCGCACATCGCGTTCTTCAGCGGAAACGAGATGAAGCTGAGGAGAGTGCTCTCCGCCTTCTCCGAGCAGTCGAGAGAAGCGGAACTCGACCGACGATACGGGCTCGCGGTGGCAACGGCCGTCCGCGCCCGCGCGGCGGCCGCGGCGCTCGGTGATAT
>WJLY01000043.1 GCA_014728245.1 Candidatus Effluviviaceae Genus IV sp. | reverse complement strand
GAAGACGAGGGCCTGGTACGTCGACTCGGCGCGTCGGATGTCGGCGTCGGCAACCAGATCGGCGAGCGCCTCCGACGCGGCCGACACTTCGTTCAGGCTCTCGACCAGCGCGTCCAGTTCGGCGTTCAAGATCGAGTAGACGGAGAAACCGGGGTGGTATCTGAGTTTGCCGAACTCGACCGGGTGCCCCTCGTTCAGCTCCTCATGCCGCGCGGCCAGAGCGCGGAAGAACAGGTCGGCCGCGGCCTGCGCCTCCGCGACGTGGCGCTTGAGCCGCTCTCCGGCCTCGCGCGCCGCCGAGAGCGTGCCCGTCTCCTCCGCCGCGTCGAGCGCGGCCAAAAACTCGGCCAGGTCGCCGCTCTCGCCGCCGTCTTTCCTGTAGAGGTTGTCGAGAGCCGCGCGCGTCCGCCAGACGCTCGCCCTCCTGCCCAGGTGCTCGGTCGCGACCCCCTCGATATTGTGCGCCTCGTCACAGATCAGGTAGGAGTACTCGCCCAGCACCTTGTTGTCGGTTTCGGTGTCGCTGAAGAGAAGCGAGTGGTTGACGACCACGATGTGAGCCGACTGCGCGGCCTTCCGCGCCCTCTGGAGGTAACACTTCTCGGCGAGCGGACATCTCTGGCCGAGACACGGCCCTCCCTCGGCGGATATCCGGTTCCAGAGATACCCTGCCCCCCGGAACGCCGCGTTCTCGCTTATGTCGCCCGACTCCGTCTCGAGCTCCCAGACGACGACCGGCAGAAGCCTCGATCGTTCAGCCTGCGTCATGCCCTTCTGGAGCACCTGGCGCCACCTCTGGGCGCAGAGGTAGTTGCTCCTCCCCTTGAGAAGAGAGGAGCTGAACGGCAGGTCCAGGACGCCCGCGAGAAACGGCATGTCCTTCTGGAAGAGCTGCTCCTGCAGGTTCCGCGTGTTGGTCGATATGACGACCCGCTCCCCGTTCTGTACGGCGAAGTAGATCGCCGGGACAAGATAAGCGAGCGACTTGCCTACGCCCGTGCCCGCCTCGACCAGAAGGTGAACGCCGCCCGTCAACGCGTCGCCGACGGCGCGGAGCATCTGGAGCTGTTCCCGACGTATCTCGTAACCCGAAAGGCCCTCCCCGACCGGCCCCTCGACCTGGAAGAGCGACTCCATCGCGTCGAGGTCGATGTCGACCTTCTCCCCGACCGGCCGCCGCTCTATGTCGATGCGGCGGGAGTTGTCGTACCTCAGGAGCTCCGCCTCCTTCTCGCCGTGATCCGGCAGCGCGAACGGGTCGAGCCGGTCCTTCGTCCGCTCGGCCGCCGCCCGGAAGAGACCCGCCAGCTCGGGCGGCGCGAGCGAGGCCAGACGGCCGAGCACGGCCGAGCCCGTCTCTCCCATGAGCCCGAGCAGGCGGTCGAAGACGAGGCCCGCCGCCAGCGCGTCGTCTCCCGCCCTGTGGGCCTGCCCTCCCTCTACGTCCAGGAAGCGGACGAGAGCCTGCAGCCGGTGGCTGGGCAGCCTGGGGACGAGCGCGCGAGAGAGCGCCAGCGTGTCGTAGACCCCGCCGCCGCCGAACTCGTACTCGGGGCTTTCGCCCGCGGCGGCCCTCAGGAAGTTCAGATCGAAGGGGGCGGAGTGCGCCACCAGGGGAAGGTCTCCCAGGAAGGCCACGAGGTCGGGCAGAACGTCCCCGATCGACGGGGCGCCGCGGACATCCTCGTCTCGTATGCCCGTCAGGTAGACGATGTCAGAGGGGATCTCGCGCCCCGGATCGACGAACGTGGAGAAGCTGTCAACGACTTCTCCCCGGTCGAACCTGACCGCGCCGATCTCCATTATCGCGTCGCGCGTGTGATCGACGCCGGTCGTCTCGAGATCAATGCTCACGTACGATTCCGGGTAGCCGGCGGGCCCTGCCGTTCCTGGCATCACTCCTCCGAGCTCCTGACGTTCGACATCTTCTTCACCGCGCAGAACTCTCCGCACATCGTGCATAGCTCTTCATCCGCCGGGGTGGACGCCTCTCTCAATCTCCTCGCCTTGTCGGGGTCGAGCGCGGTCGTCAGCATCGCCTGCCAGTTCAGCGCCTTGCGCGCTCTCGACATGCTGTCGTCCCAGTCGCGCGCGCCTCGGACGCCCTTCGCGATGTCGGCCGCGTGCGCCGCGAGCCTCAGGGCATAGACGCCCTCGCTCACGTCGTCGACGGTCGGCAGCCTAAGATGCTCCGCGGGCGTAACGTAGCAGAGGAAGTCGGCCCCGGCAGCCGCAGCGACCGCGCCGCCTATCGCCGCGCCGATGTGATCGTAGCCGGGAGCCACGTCGGTCACGAGCGGTCCGAGAACGTAGAACGGTGCGCCCTTGCAGAGCGACTTCTCAAGTTCGACGGACGATTCCACCAGGTGGAGCGGCACGTGTCCGGGGCCCTCGACGATCACCTGGACGCCTCGCGCCCTGGCCCTCTCGACCAGCTGCGAGATGACGGTCAGCTCCGCTATCTGAGCGCCGTCGTTGGCGTCCGCGAGCGCGCCCGGCCTCAGTCCGTCGCCGAGGCTGAGCGTCACGTCGTGGGTCGCCGCTATGTCGAGAAGCTCGTCGTACTCCTCGTAGAGCGGGTTCTCCGCCTTGTTGAACGACATCCACTCCATCAGGAACGCTCCGCCTCTGCTCACGACGTCGCCGACGCGGCGCGACGCCCGGCAGTGCTCCGCGACCTCCCGCGTGACGCCGCAGTGGACGGTGACGAAATCCATGCCGTCCTCCGCGTGGTCCCTTACCGCGCCCAGGATGTCCTCCGCCGTCATGCGCACCATTCCCTTGCCGTCGCGCTTGGCGCGCACGGCGGCCTGGTATATGGGCACGGAGCCCACGGGCACGGGCGAGCGCTCGAGGATGGCCCTCCTGATCGCGTCGAGATCGCCGCCGGTCGACAGGTCCATCACGGCGTCGGCTCCCGCCTTGACCGCAGCGTCGAGCTTCATGAGCTCTTCATCGAGGTCGGAGGCGTCTCCCGACGTCCCTATGTTAGCATTGACCTTGGTCCGCAGGCCCGCGCCCAGCCCGACCGGCTTCCTCCCGGCGCCCGCGTTCCTGAGCACTACCGTCCTCCCGGAGGCTGCCTCGGGTATCAGGCTCTCGACCGACAGGCCCTCATCGACCGCCACCGCCCTGAGAGCCTCCGTGGCCTCTCCCTTCATCGCGGCTTCCATGGTCCTCATCGTGAACTCCCTTCCCTCTTGTCTTCGCTGAGGCCCGACGCTTGCTCACGGATCCGCGG
>WJLY01000042.1 GCA_014728245.1 Candidatus Effluviviaceae Genus IV sp. | reverse complement strand
GTCCTGGGCGCCCCGCACTCCGGTGCGGGGCGCCTCAGTTTGCAGGGGGAGGCGGGGTGCGCCAACTCACTCGGGAGCGGAGAGGCGGAGGCGCACGGCCCCGGGCGGGCGGTGCCGGCTCCGCCTCTTCCGCCCGTAACCGGCTTCCCGCGCGTGTAGGGCCCTTCCCGGTTCGGCGCCCCCGGGAATCCGCACTGCGCCGTTCGCCTTGAATGGGCCCCATTCTCATGCTAAAATGTGTTGTAGTAGGAGATTATCGACCGCCCGTCCCCCCGTGCGGTAGCGATAGGGCGCGTCCTGTCGGCGCGTCCAGGTTGGCTCCACAGGGAAGGAGAGACCCCTCGATGAATAGCACCATCATGACGTCCCCCCGCGCGTCGCTTCTGGTCCTCGCCGGCGTCCTGCTTTCGGCTCTCGTCCTCTGCGTCCCCGCGCTCGCAGAGGTTGACAGTGAGGTCACCCCGGAGGAGGAAGCGCGACTCGCCGAGATCCGCGCTAGGATAGAGCGCAACGGATATCACTGGGTGGCCGACCACACTTCGGTCTCCGGTCTCTCTCCGGAGGAGAAGGAGTTGCGGAAGGGCTTCGTCATGACTCCGGAGATCGAGCGAGACATGGCCAACCAGGTGATCGTTCCCGAGATCGAGCGGATGGAGTTCCGCGACAGCTTCGACTGGCGCGACTACGGGGGAACAACGCCCGCCAAGGACCAGCTCGACTGCGGCTCATGCTGGGCGTTCGCCTCGGCGGGAGCGGTCGAGGCGCACGTCAAGATCTACGAGGGTGTCGAGCTCGACATCTCGGAGCAGCAGGCGATCGACTGCAATAACTCCGGCAGCGGCTGCGACGGCGGCACATGCGTCGTCGGCTTCAGCGTCTACTCCGATCGCGGCGCCGTTGCCGAGGAGTGCTACCCCTACCTCGCGGAGGACAGCAATTGCAGGGAGGGCGCATGCGAGGTCGTGGGGCTCGTCGACGGTAGCCAGTTCGTATCGAACACTGTCGCCATGATCAAGTACGCGGTCGAGAACTACGGACCCGTCGTGACCTCGATCCATGTGTACGACGACCTCTTCTCGTACGACAGCGGCTGCTACGAACATCCCGGCAACGACTTCACGGATCACACCGTCCTGATCTGCGGGTGGGATGATTCCCTGTGCGGCGGCGACGGGGCCTGGCTCATCAAGAACAGCTGGGGACAGGACTGGGGCATTAACGGGTTCGGCTGGATGAAATACGGCACGTGCCGGATAGGCAGCGCCTGCTACCGTCCTCTCAACGCTCACATACCGCGGGAGAGACTCGTGCCGGACGAGTACGGTTCGATCCAGCTCGCGCTCGACAACGCGAACCGAGGCGACATCGTCAAGGTCGCACAGGGCACGTACAACGAGAGCGTGACCGTCCCTAACTACGTGTCGCTGTACGGCGGATACAATTCGACCTTCACTGAGCGGGATCCCGACCTGTACCCGACGATCATCGACGCCGACCAGTCGGGCCACGGTCTGAACATCGCGGAGCGTGACTTCATCATCGTGGACGGTTTCGAGGTCGAGGACGCGGGCGGCGTGAGCTACTATGGGATTCACCTCAAGAACAGCGAGGCGACCGTACGTAACTGCGTCGTTCGGAACTGCTGGCGCGGCATCGGCGTCATCGAGGGTACGGGCTCGCCGGCGGAGACCGACGCGATAATCGAGTACTGCACGGTGATGGACAACACCAACGAGGGCATCTACGTAAGCAACGCCGACAACCCGAGCGTGTCGATCGGCTACACGTCCATCCACGGGAACGGGGCCGAGGGCATCTACTCGAGCGGCTCGCCGACAGACGTCTACAACTGCACGATCGCCGACAACGGTTCGAGCGGTGGAATCGAGCTCTCCGGCAGTTCGGGGAACGAGATCAAGAACAACATCATCGCGTCGAACACCGGCTACGGCATCACGTGCTCGAGCGCCACGCCGTCGATCACCTACAGCGACGTCTGGGGCAACACCACCGGAGATTACGACGGCTGCTCGGCTGGGCTGGGTTGTATCTCCGACGATCCCCAGTTCTGCGACTCGGGCGCGGGCGACTACACTGTCTACGCGGGCTCCCCGACGGTGGGAACGGGACAGGGCGGCCAGAACATGGGCTCGCTGGGCATCGGCTGTCCGCTCGGCCCGCAGAATCTGGCGGTCACGCAGGACGGGGCGTCTCTCGACCTGGCTTGGAGCGTGCCGCCGTCCGAGCGCGCGGACGTCGACTACTACGTGGTCTACCGCGACACGACTCAGCTCCCCCTCACGGAGATAGCGACCGTGTCGGCGCCGGAGACGACGTTCACCGACATCACGATCCCGCCGTGCGAGGCGCACAACTACTGGGTGTCGGCTGTCGATCTCGGAGGGCTGGAGGGCGCTCCTTCCAATAAGGCCTCGGGCGAGATCTGCTACGACGGCCCGAGCGGTGTCGACGTGCAGTTCGTCGAGGGCGCGAACGAGGTCTCCTGGACCGCGGGCAGCGGCCCGATCGACCGCTACGACATCTACAGGAGCGTAGAGGGATCGTCGGCCGATTCGGTAGGAAGCGTCTCGTCGGCCGAGACGTTCTTCATAGACGACACGTCTGACGATTGTCCCCGCGACAGGTACGGCTACGAGGTGCTGCCGGTCTACGACACAGGCTGGACGGGCGTAGTGTCAGAGCAGGTCATAATCGACCCGCTCATCTCGCCGCCGTCCGGCATCGCCGGCGAGTGGGTGACCGACGACGTCCATCTGTCGTGGGACGCCAGCTGCGAGAGCGACTTCCGCCAGTACTGGATCTACAGGGACACCGCGCCGATCTCGCCGCCCGTCGACTTCGGGCTGCTCGTGACGACTACAACCGACACCTTCTACGTCGACGAGGATCTGAACACCAGCGAGGTCTACTTCTACCGGCTGACCGCCAGCGACGCGTCGCAGGATCAGAGCGGCTACTCCGACATGTTCTGGCTCGGCTCGGGCGAAGTGCTGACGGTGCCCTCCCCGTACGCGACGATCCAGGCCGCCATCAACGCGGCCACCGCGCTCGACACGGTGTCCGTGGGGCCGGGCACGTACAACGAGAACCTGACGCTCAAGGACGGGGTCCGCGTGGAGAGTACTGACGGCCGCGCGACCACGACGATCGCGTCGGCGGCCTCGCCGGTCGTGGGCGCCGTCTCGCTTTCCGACCTGACGATCATCAAGGGGTTCACGATCGACGGGCAGGGCTCGGCGGGCAAGGGCCTCGACTGCCTCGACTCGTACATCGGCGTCGAGGACTGCCTGTTCCAGAACTGCACAAACGGCGCGAGCTTCGGCGTGGGAGGAGCGGCCACGGTGACCGGCTGTACCTTCACCGCCAATCAGTACGGCGTCGCGGTAGGCGATTCGTCGGCTCCCTTCCTCGCATCCAATCTCTTTGACGGGAATTCGATCGCGGGCGTCAGCTCGACCGGCGCCCCGGGACCGGAGATCGGACGCACGCTTTCGGATGCCAACGACTTCCTTAACCCCGGGTTCGCGCACGTCTTCAACACGGGAGGCGCGACGGTCGACGCCGAGTACAACTGGTGGGGTGACATCTGCCCGACCGACTACCCGGACTGGTTCTACGGCGACGTCGACTACATCCCGTGGACCGACGAGGCGCATGGCGACGTCTACACCGAGTGCACCGGAGTCCCGGAGGAGGGTGACGGCCGGGCGTTCGCGAGCTACAACTTCCCGAACCCGTTCAACCCGTCGACCACCATCAGGTACCGCGTGCCGGACGATGGCGGGCAGGTCCGCCTGGCCGTCTACGACCT
>WJLY01000041.1 GCA_014728245.1 Candidatus Effluviviaceae Genus IV sp. | reverse complement strand
GGAGATGGTGATGCCCGGCGACAACGTGGAGCTTCTGGTGGAGCTGATCACGCCGATAGCGATGGAAGAGGGGCTCCGGTTCGCCATCCGCGAGGGCGGCAGGACCGTAGGCGCCGGCACTATCACCGAGATCATCGAGTAAGGAGGGGTACGTGGCCGGCCAGAGAATCCGTATTCGCCTGATGGCCTACGAACACGCCACGCTGGACCAGTCGGCGGCGGAGATAGTCCGGGTCGTCAGGGAGACGGGCGGTACGATATCGGGACCCATACCTCTTCCCACCAAGAGAAGGGTGTACACGGTTCTGAGGTCGCCGCACATCGACAAGAAGTCCCGAGAGCAGTTCGAGATCAGGACGCACAAGCGTCTCATAGACATAACCAACTCGACCCAGAAGACGCTCGACGCGCTCATGGATCTCGATCTCCCGGGAGGCGTCGACATCTCGATCAAGGTCGAGTAGCGAAGGCCGCTCGGGACGGAGTTCGAGTCGGCCGGGCATGCCGGCGGCGAGCGGAGTTCAGGGAGAACCAAAGATGAGTGGGATCATAGGACGCAAACTCGGCATGACCCGGGTCTTCACGGAGGACGGCTCCGCCGTTCCGGTGACCGTCGTGGAGGCGGGCCCCTGCGTCGTGACCGGGGTGAGGACCGAGGACCGACACGGATACGGAGCCGTGCAGCTCGGGTACGAGAAGGCCCGGCGGAAGACCTTGACGAAGCCCGTCGCGGGCCAATACGACGCCGTGGGGCTTGCTCCCAGGAAGGTGCTCCGGGAGTTCCGGGTTGCCGACCCGGAGAGCTACGAGATTGGCCAGCAGGTGACCGTCGACATCTTCGAGCCGGGAGAGATGGTGCAGGTGACCGGGTGGTCGAAGGGTCGCGGGTTCCAGGGGAACGTGAGAAGGCACAACAAGTCGGTCGGAAGGCGCACGCACGGCAACAAGAGCAGGCGCGCGCCGGGCTCCATCGGACAGAGCGCGTCCCCGGCCAAGGTGTGGAAGGGGAGGAAGCTGCCGGGCCGAATGGGTGGCGAGCGCGTCAGGCTCAGAAGCCTGCCTGTCGTCGAGGTCGATGCCGACAAGGGGCTTCTCCTCATAAGGGGAGCGCTGCCCGGCGCGGCCAACGGACTGGTCATGATAAGGAAGACGGGCGGAGCCGGCAAGTGAGCCGGGTCGCCGATGACTGAGGCGAGTCCGCAGGTCGGACGCCGCCTTCCGGGAACTCCAGTGAGGTTTGAGCAAGATGGCTAACACCGTACCAGTACTCAACAAGACCGGCCAGAAGAGCGGCGAGGTTTCGCTGTCGGCCTACCTCTTCGGATGTGAACCGAACGTGCCCGTGATGCACCAGGCCGTTGACGCGTACCTGGCCAATCAGCATACCGGCACGGCCAGCAAGAAGACCCGGAGCGACGTCCGTGGCGGCGGCCGCAAGCCCTGGCGCCAGAAGGGCACGGGGCGGGCGAGGATCGGATCGATCCGGGTCCCGCACTGGACGGGCGGAGGAGTCACATTCGCGCCCAAGCCGCGCGACATGGGCAAGAACATCCCGAAGAAGGTGAAACGGCTGGCTCTGCGCTCCGCGCTTTCCAGCAAGGCCGGGGAGGACAGGATCAGGATCGTCGAGGACTTCGACCTGCCGGAGGTCAGCACGAAGCGGATGGACGCGCTCCTGAGAGCGATCGGCGTGGGCGACGAGAAGACGCTCCTCGTGATCCGCGAGGGGAGCCGCGAGCTCTTCCTCTCGGCGAGGAACATCCCTCATCTCAAGGTCACACTCGCCAGGGAGCTTACAACGTACGACGTGCTCGGGGCCGAGACCATCGTCATGACACAGAGCGCGCTGGGCACCGCGGAGGAGGTCTTCGGGGAATGAAAAGGGATCCTAGGACGATCATCCTCGAGCCGATCGTTACCGAGAAGACATCGGCCAAGAGGGAGTTCCAGAACGAGGTCGCCTTCAAGGTCGCGCGCGACGCGAACAAGATAGAGATTAGGGACGCTGTGGAGGAGCTCTTCGACGTGGCCGTTGCCGACGTCCGGACCATGTCAGTCACGGGCAAGATCAAGAGGCTGGGCCGCTTCGAGGGGCGGCGCGCGTCCTGGAAGAAGGCCATCGTGAAACTGAAGGAAGGTCAGACGATCGAGTTCTTCGAGCACGCCTAGGCGGCAAGGGCGTGCGCAGGCGGGAGTTAACTGACATGGCTGTCAAGAAGTACAAGCCGACCACCCCGACTCTCCGGTACAGGACCGTCCCCTCCTTCAAGGAGGTGACCAAGAAGACGCCGGAGAAGAAGCTTTTGGTCCCGCTCAAGAGGTCGGGCGGCAGGAACAACCAGGGCCGGATGACCGTGCGGCACAGGGGCGGCGGCCACAAGCGGATGTACCGTGTCATCGACTTCAAGAGAAGCAAGCGCGACATCCCGGCCAGGGTGGCGGCGATAGAGTACGATCCGAACCGGTCCGCCAGGATCGCCCTTCTCTTCTATGAGGACGGCGACAAGCGCTACATATTGGCTCCCGACCGTCTCAAGGTCGGGGACCGGGTCCTCGCCGGTGAGGCCGCGGAGGTGAAGCCGGGGAACGCCCTGCCCCTGCGGAAGATTCCGCTGGGTATGATGATCCACAACGTAGAGCTGCGGAGGGGAGCGGGCGGCAGACTGGCGCGGAGCGCCGGAACTGCGGCTCAGCTGATGGCCAGAGAAGGCAAGCACGCGCTCGTGCGGCTGCCCTCGGGCGAGGTGAGGCTGGTCGACGCCGAGTGCTACGCGACTCTGGGCCAGGTCGGCAACCTCGAGCACGAGGGCATCGTGCTCGGCAAGGCCGGCAGGGCGCGGTGGCTGGGACGCCGCCCCGAGACCCGAGGCGTTGCCATGAACCCCGTCGACCACCCGATGGGCGGCGGCGAGGCGAAGTCGTCCGGCGGACGTCATCCGTGCTCGCCCTGGGGCAATCCGGCGAAGGGCGGCAAGACGAGGAAGAGGAAGAAGTCCGACAGGCTGATCGTCACCAGGCGCAGGAAGAAGAAGAAGAGCAGATAGGGACGCTCCGGGGTTCCGGAGGCGAAAGAAGAGGCGGGAGCTACATGGGTCGTTCTACGAAGAAGGGTCCGTTCATTGACGAGAAGCTTCTCAAGAAGGTCCGGGCTCTGGACAGGACCGGAGAGAAGCGCGTCATCCAGACGTGGGCCCGCGCGTCCGTGATCCCCCCGGAGTTCGTGGGACACACGATCGCGGTGCACAACGGTCACAAGTTCATCCCGATCTACATCACCGAGAACATGGTCGGGCACAAGCTGGGTGAGTTCTCGTTCACGCGGACGTTCCGCTCGCATCGAAGCAGAGAGGCGACGACCGGCAAGCGGTAGTCACCCACGGGGAGTCGTCGGACCTGGCGGGCGCGACGGACGCGCACCCGGGGCGCGACAGAGGATTTCGGAGAGTAAGCTAGATGGAAGCACGAGCCACGGCCAAATACATACGGATGTCTCCAAGGAAGGTCCGGCAGGTCGTCAATCTCATCCGCGGCAGGGACGTGGAGGAGTCGCTGTCCACGCTGCGGTTCATGAAGAGAGCCGCTAGAGTGCCCGTCGAGAAGACGCTGCGCTCCGCTGTTGCCAATCTCTTCAGCGGCAAGGAGGGGTCGAACCTCGAGCCCGCCGACCTGTACGTGAGAGAGGCTTTCGTCGATGAAGGCCCGACGCTTCGCAGGTACAGGCCGAGGGCGATGGGTCGGGCCACGCCACTCAGGAGAAGAACGAGCCACATCACGATCGTGGTGGGCGAGAAGGCCGACAGACGGCCATAGCGCTGGGAGGACGCGTTGGGACAGAAGGTCAATCCAGTCGGAATGCGGCTGGGGATCAACCGTACCTGGAAGTCCAGGTGGTTCGCCAGAAAGGACTACGCCGACCTCCTGAAGGAGGATCTGACGATCCGCAACTACGTGGAGACCAAGCTCTCCAGGGCCGGCATCTCCGATGTCGTGATCGAGCGGAAGGCGGACAAGGTAGTAGTCAACGTGAGCACCGCGAGACCGGGGATCGTGATCGGGCGGAAGGGAATCGAGGTGGAGAAGCTCAACAAGGAGCTTGAGCACCTCACGAAGAAGGACATCCGCATCAACATCCTCGAGGTCAAGAGGGTGGAGCTTAACGCGCAGCTCGTCGCCGAGCATATCGGCAGGCAGCTCGAACAGAGGATGGGATACAGACGGGCGATGCGTAAGGCGATCGAGTCCGCCATGAGAATGGGCGCGCAGGGCATCAGGATCAAGTGCTCCGGCAGACTTGGCGGTTCCGAGATGTCGAGGGTCGCGGAGCAGCACGAGGGTCGGGTGCCGCTCCATACGCTTCGAGCGGACATAGATTTTGCGCGCGCCACGTCCAAGACGACGCACGGGACGGTCGGCGTTAAGGTCTGGATCTTCAAGGGCGAGAAGCTCGGGCGCGCGGACGAGGACGAGTCGGGCGAGCGCCCCGGATTCTCCGACAGAGGAAGACGCGACTCTCGCGGCGGCCGCGGTGACAGAGGCGGCAGGGGCGACAGGCGCGGCGACAGAGGCGGCCGGAAGGCTCCCAGAGACCGCGGAGGCAGGAAGACGTCCGGCGGCAGGTCGCAGAGCGGATCCGGCCGCGGGGACGCCCGCAAGCCGGGCGGCGCGCGGAAGGTGCGGGGCGGTGAGAAGAGCGGCGCCGGAAAGAAGCGCGGCGGAGCCGGAAGGCCGAGCGCCCGAAAGCCGGGCGACGCGAAGAAGACTGAAGGGGACAAGTAGAGATGCTGGAGCCCAAGCGAAGCAAACATCGCAAGATGCAGAAGGGCCGGATGAAGGGTCGCGCCATGCGCGGGAACAAGCTCGATTTCGGCGAGTATGGGCTACGCGCCCTCGAGACGGGATGGATCACGGCCCGGCAGATCGAGGCGGCGCGCATAGCCGTGACCAGGCACATGCAGCGGCGCGGGAAGCTCTGGTTCAGGATCTTCCCCGACAAGCCGATCACCAAGAAGCCGGCCGAGACGCGGATGGGGAAGGGCAAGGGAGCGCTCGACCATTGGGTGGCCGTGGTCAAGCCCGGGAGGATAATCTGCGAGCTGGAGGGAGTGACTGAAGAGCTGGCGCGTGAGTGCCTGAGACTCGCGAGCCACAAGCTCCCGATCAAGACGAAGTTCACGATCAGAGAGGTCTAGCTAGCTCTGCAAGAGGAGACAGCGGTTTGAAGCCCAAGGAACTGAGGACACTGACCCGCGAGGAATTGGAACAGCGCCTGAGGGAGACGAGGGAGGAGCTCTTCAACCTCAAGTTCCAGCACAAGACGGGGCAGCTGTCCAATGCTCTCAGGATACGCGAGGTGCGCAAGGACATAGCGCGGTTGAGTACCCTTCTCGAGGAGGGAGCGGGCGTGGGAGCAACACCCTCGCCGGAGGAGACGCCCTGACTTCCGACGGGGCGAGATCGGAGTAGGAGCGAATGGTCAATAAGGATGATCGCCGCAGTCGCAAGGTGCGTGTCGGCGAGGTCGTGAGCGACAAGATGGACAAGACGGCCGTCGTCGCCGTGACGCGGCTCGTCAGGCACCGCATGTACAACCGGTTCGTCAAGCGGACCAGCAGGTTCAAGGTCCACGACGAGAAGAACGAGTGCCGTACCGGGGACGTCGTGCGGATCATGGAGACGCGGCCGCTGTCGAAGGACAAGCGATGGCGCCTGATGGAGGTCGTGCGCAGGCCCGAGTAGGCCGCTGCGATGCGCGCTGAGAGAGGCAGACGATGATTCAGGAGTACACGAAACTCAAGGTCGCGGACAATTCGGGAGCCAAGGAAGTGCGGTGCTTCAAGGTGCTGGGCGGCTCCCGCAGGCGCTACGCCCGGGTGGGCGACGTCGTCGTCGCCAGCGTCCGGTCCGCGATGCCCGGGGGCAACGTTAAGAAGAAGCAGGTTGTGAAGGCCGTGATCGTGAGGACGCGCAAGGAGATCAGGCGCAAGGACGGCTCGTACATCCGGTTCGACGATAACGCCGCGGTGCTCATAAACCCGCAGGGCGAACCCGTGGGAACCAGGATTTTCGGTCCCGTCGCCAGAGAGCTGCGGGAGAAGAAGTTCATGAAGATCGTCGCCCTCGCTCCCGAGGTGCTCTGAGGAGCCGCGGGCCGGGCGACCGGGGATTCGGATCATGAAGATAGCCAAGAACGACATTGTGGAGGTCATCGCCGGGAACGACCGCGGCAAGCGTGGGAAGGTGCTCAAGGTACTGCCTCGCTCAAAGAGGGTCGTGGTAGAGGGCGTCAACTTCATCCATCGCCACACCCGTCCGCGAAGCCAGGGCGACCAAGGCGGCATCATCGAGAAGGAGGCGCCGATAGACGTCTCGAACGTGATGCTGGTCTGCTCCAAGTGCAACAAGGGCGTCCGGGCGAGCACCAAGATCCTGGCTGACAAGAGCAAGACCCGGATCTGCACTCAGTGCGGGGAGATGATAGAGCGCAGGTAGAGCGGGTATCACGCGGCGCCCGCGGGGGCGCACGAGGATTCCGGAGTCAGGTGATGGCAGAGTACATTGCGCGATACAGAGAGAAGTACAGAGACGAAGTCGCACCCGAGTTGATCAAGCACTTCAACTACGAGAACCGCATGATGGCGCCCAGGCTCGAGAAGATCGTCGTCAACATGGGTCTTTCAGAGGCGAAGGAAGACATCAAGGTTCTGGACGGGGCTCTGAAGGAGCTGGCGGCGATCACGGGCCAGAAGCCGAAGATCACCCGGTCGAAGAAGTCGATCGCCAACTTCAAGCTGAGGGCGGGAGTCCCGATCGGCTGCAAGGTGACGCTGAGAGGCGACCGGATGTACGAGTTCTTTGACAGGCTGGTCAGCGTCGCCACGCCCAGGATAAGGGACTTCAGGGGGTTCCCGTCGAACTCGTTCGACGGGCGCGGTAACTACACGTTCGGGCTAGACGAGCAGGTCGTCTTTCCGGAGATCGACTACGACGACGTCGACATGGTGAAAGGCATGGACATCACGATCGTGACGACCGCCAGGACCGACGGAGAGGCGCTCGAGCTACTGAGGCTAATGGGTTTTCCCTTCAGACGGTAGACACGCACCAAAAGGGGTGTTCGAGTTGGCGAAGAAGTGTCTCATAGAGAAGCAGAAGAGGGAGCAGAAGTACAAGGTGCGCGAGTACAATCGCTGCTTCCGCTGCGGCCGCACCCGCGGTTACATGCGGGACTTCGGCCTCTGCCGGATCTGCTTCCGGGAGCTCGCCCTGACCGGCGAGATCCCCGGTGTGGTCAAGGCAAGCTGGTAGGGCAGTGGCCGGGCACCAAAGCGCTCCGTGTACGGACGCCCGACGGGCGTGACCTGCGGTTGCAAGGAGAGTCAACGTATGATGACCGACCCTATCGCCGACATGCTGACCAGAATCAGGAACGCATGCGGGGCGAGGAAGAGAAGCGTCGATATCCCGGCCTCGAAGTTCAAGGTGGCCATAGCGGAGGCGCTACTCCGTGAGAGATTCATCAGGAATCTGACGGTGCTGGAGGACGGGAAGCAGGGGATCCTGAGAGTCCATCTTAAGTACACGAAGAACGGTGACAGCGTGATCAGGGGAATCAGGAAGATCTCCAAACCCGGACTCCGGCTCTACGTCGGGGCCGACGAGATCCCCCGGGTCAGAGCCAACTACGGGACGGCCATCCTCTCGACGCCGAAGGGCGTTCTGACAAGCAAGGAGTCCCGTAAGGAGGGTGTGGGCGGAGAAGTGGTCTGCCACATCTGGTAGACGCGCGATCCGTTTTCGCGCCTCAGAAGCAAGGAGAAGCTGGATGTCGAGAGTAGGGAAGTCACCCATTCCGATACCGAAGGGGGTGACGGTCAGCGTCCAAGGGGCCAGTGTCAGGGTCAAGGGCCCCAAGGGGGAGCTTTCGGCGAACATCGATCCGAGGATCGATGCGGCCGTCGAAGGCGACGCGCTCGTCGTTACCCGGGATGGCGAGACCAAGGCCGTGAGGTCGATCCACGGCACGACTCGCGCCAACCTGGCGAACATGGTGGCCGGCGTCTCCGAGGGCTTCCACCGGAACCTGGACATCATCGGCGTGGGATACAGCGCCGAGCTCAAGGGCAGGACGCTCGTCATGAAGCTCGGTTTCTCCCATCCGATCGAGTTCGAGCCTCCCAAGGGCATCGAGATCGAGGTGCCCGAGTCGACCAGGATCGTCGTGCGCGGGGTCGACAAGCGGCAGGTGGGACAGGTCGCGGCGGACATCAGGGCGTTTCGTCCGCCCGAGCCCTACAAGGGCAAGGGGATCAGGTATCACAACGAGTATGTCAGGAGGAAGGCCGGCAAGCTGGCCGTATCGTCCGGTTTCTAGTCGGACGAGAGACTCCAATCTTCTTTAGAGGCTGGTGAGAAACGATGACGGGCAGGAAGAGAAGCAGGACAACCGGGAGGGAGAGACGGCGCAAGTCGATTCGGCAGAGCCTGAGGGGTACGCCTGATCGTCCGAGGCTCAGCGTGTTCAGGAGCCTCAAGCACACGTACGCCCAGCTCATCGACGACGAGCGTGGCGCCACGATCGTTTCGGCTTCCACCCTCCATGAGGATGTCCGCAAGGAACTTGGTAACGGTAACCACACGAAGACGGATGCCAGCAAGGCGGTAGGCAAGGTCCTCGCGCGGATGGCCCAGGAGAAGGGGATAAGGAAGATCCGCTTCGACCGGGGCGGCTACCTGTATCACGGGCGCGTGCAGGCCCTCGCCGATGCGGCGCGTGAGGGAGGCCTCGAGTTCTAGCTCGGGGGTTCCCGCAGGAGGGAGCGTAGTCGGGATGGCACGCAGGGACACAAGATCGAGAAGAGGCGGACGGGACTCGCGGGAGTCCGAGTTCGAAGAGAGGGTCATCCACATCAACAGGGTGGCCAAGGTCGTCAAGGGCGGCCGGCGCTTCGGGTTCAACGCTCTCGTGGCCGTAGGAGACATGAAGGGCAAGGTAGGGATCGGGCTCGGCAAGGCGAACGACGTGGCCGAGGCCATCCGGAAGGGCACAGAGGTCGCGAAGAAGGACATGGTTGAGGTGCCCCTGGTCGGATCTACGGTGCCCTACACCGTGCTGGGCAGGTTCGGCGCGGGCAAGGTCCTCGTGAGGCCCGCTAGCCCCGGAACGGGAATAGTCGCCGGCGGTGGGGTGCGTGCGGTGATGGAGTGCGCGGGAGTCAAGGACGTGCTGGCCAAGTCGGTCGGATCCAACAACCCGCACAACGTGGTCAAGGCGACGATGGAAGCTCTGAGGGAGATGCGCTCGGCGGTTGATGTGGCCAGGGAGAGGGGCATGAGCGTGATGGAGCTCTTCGGAACGGCGACGGAGGCGGAAAATGTCCAGGAAGCTTAGGATCCGCCAGACGGGGAGCACGATCGGCAGGAGCAAGGATCAGAAGAAGACCGTGAGAGCCCTTGGTCTCCACAGGATGCACCAGGTCGTCGTGCACGATGACACCCCGCAGATCCGCGGAATGGTGGCGCAGGTGGCGCACCTCCTGGACGTGGAGGAGATTGCGGACCAGGGCGCCTGAGTCATTGCAAGGGAAGGTATTCGAGAAGATGAGACTGAACGAGCTTAAGAGCCCGAAGGGCGCGCGCAAACGCAGGCGGCGGATCGGCCGCGGAGAGGGCTCGGGCCGCGGCGGCACCTCCGGAAAGGGACACAAGGGGCAGAAGTCCCGCTCGGGCGGGAACATACCTCCCTGGTTCGAGGGAGGACAGATGCCCCTCGCCAGGAGGTTGCCGATCAAGGGTTTCAAGAATCCGAACCGGCGCGCCTACGAGGTGATCAACGTGTCGGACCTGGAGAGATCGGGCCTGGAGGGCGACGTCACGATCGCCGTGCTTCGCGCGGCCGGAGTCGTCACCCGGTCGAGGAAGCCAGTGAAGCTCCTGGGGATGGGCGAGATCTCGCGCCCGATGAATCTCAGGATTCACGCCGTCAGCGAGACGGCACTGAAGAAGATTGAAGCCGCCGGGGGTTCGGTCGAGCTGATCAAGTAGAGAAAGGCACGAGCCATGCCCAACGTGTTCCAGACCATGCAGAGCATCTTCAAGATCCCTGAGCTCAAGCGGCGCGTCCTCTACACGCTGACGATCCTCATCGTGTACCGCATTGGCGCGCATGTTCCTACTGCGGGGGTGAACGGACAGGCCCTCTCGGCCTACTTCCAGCAGCAGCAGGGTTCGCTCCTGGGTCTGTACGACATGTTCGTAGGGGGTGCCTTCTCGCAGGCCACGATCTTCGCGCTCGGCATCATGCCGTACATCAGCGCTTCGATTATCCTGCAGCTCTTCACGGCGGTGATTCCGTATTTCGAGAAGCTGCAGAAGATGGGGGAGGAAGGGCGGAAGAAGATCACGCAGTACACGCGCTACTTCACGGTCTTCCTCGCGCTCGTGCAGTCGTACGCGGCGAGCACGTACATCCAGAGCCTGCCGGCGGTCGAAGGACAGGCGATCGTGCCGAATCCCGGGTGGGGGTTCACGCTTCTCACGATGCTGACGATGACGACGGGCACCATCTTCATCATGTGGCTCGGTGAGAGGATCTCCGAGAACGGGATCGGGAACGGCATCTCGCTCATCATCTTCATCAATATCGTGGCGAGATACCCGACAGACTGGCTGAATACGTTCCGCGCCCTCAGGATGGGCTCGCTCTCGTACTTCGGCCTGGGGATACTCGCCGTCATGATGGTGGGGATCGTGGCCGCCGTGGTCCTGATGCAGCAGGCGCAGCGGCGGATTCCCGTGCAATACGCCAAACGAGTCGTCGGACGGAGGGTCTACGGAGGGCAGAGCACTCATATTCCGCTCAGGTTGAACACCGCGGGAGTCATCCCGGTCATCTTCGCGCAGGCCATCATCATGTTCCCGGGAACGATCGCGGGACTCATGAAGGGCAACATCGTGATGGAGCAGATCGCCGCGATGCTCCAGCCGGGGACCCCTGTACACACGATACTCTACGTGGTCATCATCGTGTTCTTCGCGTACTTCTACACGGCGATCATATTCAACCCGGTCGATCTGGCCGACAACATGAAGAAGTATGGCGGGTTCGTGCCCGGGAAGCGTCCTGGGAAGAAGACGGCCGAGTACATCGACAGCGTTCTGACGCGGATCACTCTGCCCGGGGCCTTGTTCCTCGCATTCATCGCGGTGCTGCCCCAGTTTCTGCAGAGCGGCCTGAATGCGCCGTTCTACTTCGGAGGCACGGGACTTCTGATCATCGTCGGTGTCGCGCTCGACACGCTGCAGCAGATCGAGTCGCACCTCTTGATGCGCCACTATGACGGATTCATGAAGAAGGGCAAGCTTCGGGGCCGCAGGAGGTAGCCGGGGCGGAGCTTCATCCGCCGGTGAGCTCGCGCTACGGCGGCAACGGGAGCGTCAAGTCATGATCATCGTTTTCGTTGGAGCGCCCGGTTCGGGCAAGGGGACCCACGCGAGGCGTACCGCCGAGCGCTGCGGGCTCAGGCACGTATCGACCGGCGATCTTCTGAGGGACGCCGTCGAGCGCAAGACCGACGTGGGCCTCAGGGCGAAGGAGTACATGGACGCCGGCAAACTCGTTCCCGACGAGGTCATGATGGACCTCGTGAGCGAGCTTCTCGACAGCCGAGAGGGCGGGGACGGCGTCGTGTTCGACGGTTTCCCGAGAACGCTGGCGCAGGCGGAGGGCCTCGACCGGCTGCTCGCGGAGCGCGGGCTCAAGGTCGACAAGGCCATGCTGGTCGACATCAGCGAGGACGAGGCGGTCGAGAGGATGGCCCTCAGGATTTCGTGTCCTAAGTGCGGGGCGGTCTACAACCTGAAGTCGAATCCGCCCGGGGTCGAGGGCGTGTGCGACAAGTGCGGGGGCAAGCTCGAGGTGCGCTCTGACGACCGCGAGGAGACCGTCCGCGACAGGTTCAAGGAGTTCCGCCGTCAGACACAGCCCGTGATCGACTACTACCGCGATCGCGGGATCCTCGCGTCCGTGAGGACGAGCGGGCCGGTCGACGAAGTCGCCAGGAAGGTGGCGGCCGCGCTCGACGGGTGCGGGGACGCCGGCGGAACGAGCGAGGGGGCATGATCAAGGTCCGTTCTACGGAGGAAGTCGAGCTAATGCGCGAGAGCGGCCGTCTGGTCGCCGGCGCGCTCGACCTTGCCGGACGGCTGATCGAGCCGGGCGTCACGACCGGACGGATCGATGGGGAGATAGAGGACTACATCAGAAGCAACGGAGCGACGCCCGAATTCAAGGGCTTCAGCGGGTACCCCGCGGCGACTTGCGTCTCGGTCAACGAGCAGGTCGTGCACGGGATACCCGGCGACAGGGTCCTGGTCTCGGGGGACATCGTCGGCATAGACGTGGGCGTCAGGAAGGAAGGATACGTGGGAGACGGCGCCAGGACGTTCGCCGTCGGAGACGTGTCCGAAGGAGCCCTCAAGCTCATGCGGGCCACGAGTCTGGCGCTCGACGCCGGGCTGGCAGTCGTGTCCGTGGGCGTTCACCTCTCGGACGTGTCGCACGCCATCCAGCGGGTCGCCGAGGACGCGGGCTTTTCGATCGTCCGTGAGCTAGCCGGACACGGGGTGGGCACAGAGCTGCACGAGCCTCCGGAGATACCCAACTACGGCCCTCCGGGGCGCGGCCCGGTTCTGGAGGAAGGGATGACGCTGGCGATCGAGCCGATGGTCAACGCCGGCACGGCAGAAGTGAAGACGCTTGAAGATGGATGGACCGTAGTAACCGCGGACGGGAGTCTCTCGGCCCACTTCGAGCACAGCGTCGCCGTTACCAGCAACGGGGCGGACGTGCTGACGGTCATGACCGGCTAGGTCGCGGAGGTCGTTCGCGCAGGTCCATCTCCTGGGAGGAGAATTGGCGAAGCAGAAGGGGATAACCGTCGAGGGCGTGGTCGTGGAGGCTCTGCCCAACGCCATGTTCAGGGTCGAACTGGACAACGGGCACAAGGTGCTCGCCCACATCTCCGGGAAGATGAGAATGCACTACATCAAGATCATCCCGGGTGACAGGGTGACCGTTGAGATCTCTCCTTACGACTGGTCGCGCGGGCGGATTACGTACAGGTACAAGTGAGGGCGTGGGGCGCAAGGGCGATCCCCCGCATGAAGAGGAGACGAACGATGAAGGTGCGGTCTTCGGTGAAGAAGATCTGCGAGCACTGCAAGCTCATCAGGAGGCACGGCAGGGTCCGCGTGATCTGCAAGAACAGACGCCACAACCAGAGACAGGGCTGAGAGCAGCGCAAGGGAGGAGTTCGCGTTGGCGCGAATAGTAGGAGTTGACGTTCCCGATCAGAAGAGGGTCGTAGTAGCCCTCACGTACATCTACGGCATCGGAAGAACCTCCTCCGAAGAGATCCTGGGGGAGGCCGGGGTTGACGGTTCCATAAGGGTCAAGGACCTGACGGCCGAGCAGATGAACCGGATACGTCAAGTCATCGAGAATAACTACAGGGTGGAGGGTAGCCTCAGAACGGAGCTTGCCCTCTCGATCAAGCGGCTGAAGGACATCGGCTGCTACCGGGGCTGGCGGCACAGAAGAGGACTGCCCGTCAGGGGACAGAGGACCCGGACGAACGCCAGAACCCAGAAGGGACCGAAGAAGACGGTTGCAGGCAAGAGGAAGAAGGCCGGGAAGAAGGGCTAGGCCCCTTAGGGAGGTAGATCTTGGCCCAGCGCAAGAAGAAGACGGTCGAGCCTGAAGGTCTCGCCCACGTGCGGGCGACCTTCAACAACACGATCGTCACCCTGACCGACTCCAAGGGCAACACGGTGGCCTGGTCGAGCGCCGGCAAGGTCGGGTTCAGGGGATCGAAGAAGAGCACGGGGTTCGTCGCCCAGCTCGTGGCGAGCAATGCGGCGGAACAGGCCATCCCGATGGGACTCAGAAGGGTGGAGGTCGAGGTGACGGGACCGGGGCCCGGCAGGGAAGCCGCGGTCAGAGCGCTCCAGGCGGCGGGATTGAAGATCACGGCCATCAGGGACGTCACGCCGATCCCGCACAACGGCTGCCGTCCGCCCAAGAAGAGACGAGTGTAGCTACGGAGGTGCTAGAGAGATGGCGACCTATCATGGTCCACGGTGCAAGCTGTGCCGGCGTCAGGGGATGAAGCTCTTCCTCAAGGGACAGCGCTGTTCGACCGACAAGTGCGCGGTCGAGAGGCGCTCCTACGGGCCCGGCCAGCACGGACAGCGCCGCCGGAGAAGGCCCTCGGACTACGGCATTCAGCTCAAGGAGAAGCAGAAGGCCAGGGCTATCTACGGCGTGCTGGAGAGGCAGTTCAAGAGATACTACAAGGAGGCCGACCGCCAGAAAGGTGTTACGGGAGAGAACCTGATGCGGCTTCTGGAGCGACGCCTCGACAACATCGTATACAGGCTCGGGTTTGCCGCGTCGCGATCGGCCGCCAGGGAGATGATCATCCACGGGCACATCGAGGTCAACGGGCGCAAGGTCGATATTCCCTCCTACCTCGTGAAGCTGGGTGACGAGGTCGGCGTGAGGGAGCGAAGTCAGAGCAACCTCGAGGTCAGGATGTCGGTCGACGCCAAGTCAGGTGTCGGGACTGTTGAATGGCTGGAGCTGGACCCCAAGAACTTCAAGGGCAGGATCCTCGAGATGCCTTCGAGGGATCAGATCCCTTCTCCTGTCAACGAGCAGCTCATAGTCAACTTCTACTCGAGGTAGAAGTCAGTTTCTCAGTTCTCATTGGCCCGGCTCCAGGGAGGCCATCGTAGATGAAGTGGAAGAATCTGAGGATGCCAGACGAGATCGTCTGGGACCGCGAGGCGATGACGGGCGTTTACGGCAAGCTCGTCGCTGAGCCGCTGGAGCGAGGATACGGTGTCACTATCGGCAACTCGCTCAGACGCGTACTCCTGTCGTCGCTCCAGGGAGCGGCGGCCATCGGCGTGAAGATCGACGATGTGCTCCACGAGTTCTCGGTCGTGAACGGCGTGACCGAGGACGTCGCTGAGCTCATTCTTAACGTCAAGCAGTTGAATCTGAGGCTTCACTCCGACGGGCCGGAGAGGCTCGTGCTGCACGTGGAGTCTGAGGGAGAGGTGAAGGCGTCGGACTTCGAGTCCAATCCCAACGTGGAGATCATGAACCCCGACCTTCACATGGCAACGCTGGGCGAGGATGCCAGGCTGCACATGGAGGTGATCGTCGGCGCGGGGCGCGGCTACGTGCAGGCCGAGGATCACGTCTTCGAGGAGAAGCCGATCGGCTTCGTGCCCATAGACTCAGTCTTCTCCCCGGTCAAGCGCGTGAACTACGAGGTCGAGAACACGCGCGTCGGTCAGCGGACCGACTACGACAAGCTGACGGTCGAGGTGTGGACGAACGGAGCCGTGTCTCCGGAGGACGCGGTCTCCTTCGCCTCCAAGCTGCTCAAGGACCATCTGCTTCTCTTCATGGCGTTCGATGAGGAACCGCAGGAAGAGGAAGAGGAGGTCCTTGATGAAGAGCAGCTCCGTCTCATGGAACTGCTCAATCACAGCGTCGACGAGCTGGAGCTGTCGGTCAGATCCTCGAACTGCCTCCGCGACGCGGGCATCAAGACTCTGGGCGACCTGGTCCGGAAGACCGAGTCCGAGATGCTCAAGTACCGGAACTTCGGCCGCAAGTCGCTTCAGGAGCTCGTCGATATTCTCGCGGATATGGGTCTCTCGTTCGGTATGGACGTCGACGCTCTACTCGAGCCCGGAAGGGGCAAGGAAGACGACGATCAGAAGGGCGAGGGCGAGAGTTTCGAGGAGATGCTCGGCAGGATGTCGGGCGCGGAGGAAAGTGAGGAGGAAGCGGGCGCGGAGGAAGGGCCCGAATCCGACGAGGACGAGGAGAGCGAAGAAGACACGCTCGAGGACGAGGGTGACGAGGAGGACAGGCAGAGCTAGCTTTGTCTCGCCCTGCGCGCAGCTCCCGGCATCTCTCGATCTGTGCTTGGTAGAAAGGCAGGACTGCGGCAATGCGACACAGGAAGAAGGGAAGGAAGCTCAACAGGACGTGGTCTCACCGGAAGGCGCTCATGCGCAACATGGTGACCACGTTCATCGAACAGGAGCAGATCGAGACGACCGACGCGAAGGCGAAGGAGCTGCGTCCGCTCGCGGAGAAGCTGGTGACGCTGGCGAAGCGGGGAGGGGACGATCTGTCTGCGAGACGCAGGGCTCTCCGGATCGTGCGAAGTCGGAAGATGGTGGCGAAGCTGTTTGACGAGCTGGGCCCCAGGTACGCCGACCGCCCTGGCGGCTACACGCGCATCGTCAAGGTGGAGAACCGCCGCGGCGACGCCGCTCCGCTGTCGGTACTGAAGTTCGTGACCGAGCCGGTCAGCTTCAAGGAGACCAGGCACCGCCCCGAGGAGGAGATGGACAGTGTCGGGCCGGGGGCGGCGAAGCCGGAGAAGGAAGCCGAGCCTGAGAAGGCGGCGGAAGAGGCGCCGGAAGCGGAAGGCGGGACGGAGGAGTCGGCCGCCGGGGACTCCGGAGAAGGGGCGGAGCCGGAAGAGGGCAAGGCTGCGAAGGAAGCCGGAGAGAAGCCGGCCCCGGACGATGAAGCAGCGGCCGGAGAGCCCGCGCCCGAGGTCGGGAACGAGGCGGAGAAGAAGGCCGCTGAGACCGAGGATGAGCAGGCGGCGGGTGACGCCGAAGCGGAAGAGGAGCCCGAGAAGGCAGGGGAAGAG
>WJLY01000040.1 GCA_014728245.1 Candidatus Effluviviaceae Genus IV sp. | reverse complement strand
GGAGATGGTGATGCCCGGCGACAACGTGGAGCTTCTGGTGGAGCTGATCACGCCGATAGCGATGGAAGAGGGGCTCCGGTTCGCCATCCGCGAGGGCGGCAGGACCGTAGGCGCCGGCACTATCACCGAGATCATCGAGTAGCGCCGGAGGCGCCTCGGGGGACCGCAGTTGAGAGACATAGTGGTGCTCGCGTGCACCAAGTGCAAGCGACGCAATTACACATACACGAAGAATAGACAGAAGCATCCGGACCGCCTGGAGTACAAGAAGTACTGTCGCTTCTGCAACGCGCACACTGTGCACAAGCAGACGCGCTAGGCCGATGCCTGGGACGCGGGGCCGCGAGGTCCCGAGCGAACGCAGGCGCGCCCGCGATGGCGGGTTTGTATGCCCTCGCGGCGCAGGCCAAAGGGTGATCCGCAAAAGAAGTGGCAGCAGGCCTGTAGCTCTAATTGGTTAGAGCGCCGGTCTCCAAAACCGGATGTTGGGGGTTCGAGTCCCTCCAGGCCTGCCAGCTTCTAGGCGCTACGGGCGTCCGGACTGGGTGAAGATGTTTAACAAGCTGGTCAGGTTCATCAAAGAGGTGCGGAACGAGCTCAAGAGGGTCTCGTGGCCCTCGAGAGACGACGTTCGCGAGTCGACCACGGTTGTAATCGTGGTTGTGCTCGTCCTCGCTGTCTTCATCGGTCTGGTCGATTGGGCGCTATCCTTCCTGGTTAGCTTCATTCTCGGCTAGGTCAGAAGAGACGCACCCCGGAGAGCGGCCGCGCGGCTGGACGGAGACGTACGCCGGTGAAGAGTTGGTATGCCGTACATACGTACTCGGGGCACGAGTTCAAGGTCCGGGACAAGCTCGAGAGAGTGATCGAGACCTCGGACCTCACTGACCGGTTCGGTCAGATCATCGTGGCCACCGAGGAGTTCGTCGAGATGAAGGACGGGAAGAGGCGGACGTCCGAGCGGAAGCTCTTCCCGGGCTATCTTCTCATCGAGATGGAGATGAACGACCAGACGAGATTCCTGGTGACGAACACGCCCGGAGTCTCGGCCTTCATCGGGACGACCTCAGGGCCTCAGCCGCTCGAGCAGGCGGACATCGACCGCATACTCGGGCGGATCGAGAAGAAGCCGACGAAGGAGAAGCCTGAGATCCCCTACCAGGTGGGGGAGCAGGTCCGGGTGATAGACGGCCCGTTCACCGGGTTCTCGGGACTCATCGACGAGGTCGATGGAGAACGGGGCAAGATCAAGGTGATGGTGTCGATCTTCGGCAGGGCGACACCGGTCGAGCTGGACTTCCTCCAGGTCGAGTCTACGTAGGAGCGTTCAACACTAGAGCACGGGCCGCAGCTCCATCTTGGCGCCCGTCTCGGTAAGCTCGAGAGGCAGGAACATGGCCAAGAAAGTCATCGGAACGGTCAAGCTGCAGATACCGGCGGGTCAGGCGACCTCCGCCCCTCCTGTCGGCCCGGCGCTCGGTCCCTACGGGATCGACATCGGGGGGTTTTGCAAGCAGTTCAACGCCAAGACTCAGGGACAGCCGGGCATGATCATCCCGGTCGTCCTCACGATCTACCAGGACAGGACCTTCTCGTTCATCACCAAGACCCCGCCCGCCTCCGTGCTCCTGCGCAAGGCGGCGGGACTGGCGAAGGGGTCCTCGGTACCCAACAGGGACAAGGTCGGCAAGGTGAGCAAGGCGCAGCTACTGGAGATCGCAAAGCTGAAGGCGGTCGATCTGAACGCCTCCGACGAAGAGGCCGCGATGAAGATGATAGCCGGCACGGCGCGGAGCATGGGGATAGAGGTGGTCGGGTAGCGCCGTGGCCGCCAGGCCGTCGCCGTTATCGTCCGGCGGCGCCTGTCTTGAGATGAACCGCCACCGCGCGGAAAAGCGGGAGGGCCCCAGCAGGGTCCGAAAAGGGAGAAGAGGAAGCATGCGGAGAAGCAAGAGGTACGTTCAGCAGGCCGAGAAGGCCAGGGCCGAAGAGGCGCTCCCGCTCGACGACGCGATCTCGAAGGTGAAAGAGACCGCGAGCGCGAAGTTCGACGAGACCGTCGAGGTGGCCTTCCGGCTGGGTATAGACCCGAGGAAGTCCGACCAGCAGTTGCGCGGAACGGTCGTACTTCCGCACGGCACCGGCCGGTCGGTCAAGATCCTCGTGCTCGCCAAGGGCGAGAAGGTGAAGGAGGCGGAAGAGGCGGGGGCCGACTTCGTGGGGTCCGACGAGTATATCGAGAAGATCCAGGGCGGATGGCTGGAGCCCGACACGATCATCGCCACCCCCGACATGATGAAGGACGTCGGCAAGCTCGGGAAGATCCTGGGACCGAGGGGCCTCATGCCCAATCCCAAGAGCGGCACAGTCACGTTCGACATCGGCAAGGCGGTCGAGGAAGCCAAGGCGGGCAAGATCGAGTACAGGACCGACAAGACCGCCAACCTGCACGCCGTGTTCGGCAAGGCCTCGTTCGAGGAGCCGCAGCTCAGGGGCAATCTGGTGGAGCTGGCCCGCGAGATCCTGAAGGCCAGGCCGGCGGCCGCCAAGGGGCAGTACGTGCGCAACGTGACGATCTCGACGACGATGGGCCCCGGGATAGATGTGAACGTCCCCTCGCTCGTCGACGCGACCAAGCTCAAGATCTGACAGGCGACGGGTTTCCACTTCGGAGGCATGCGATATGCCGATGCGCAGGAACGAGAAAGAGGCGGCGGTCGAGGAACTGACGGGCACGCTCGAGGACGTCGACGTGATCCTCCTTTCGGACTTCACGGGGATGGACGTCGACACGGCTACGGAGATGCGGAAACGACTCTACGAGGCCTCCGTGACCTACCGGGTGGTCAAGAACACGCTCGCGAGGCGCGCGTTCAAGAACGCGGGACTGGAGGTGCTCGCCAGGCATCTCGAGGGGCCCAACGGGCTCGTGCTCGCCAGGGGCAACCCTGTAGAGGCCGCCAAGATCCTCGTCGACTTCGAGAAGAAGAACGATACGCCGAAGATAACGACTGGTTGGATCGAGGAGAACGTGGTCGGCGCCGACGAGATCAGGCGTATCGCCTCGCTCCCGACTCGCGACCAGCTTCTGGCTCAGATCGCCGCCGGGTTCCAGGCGCCGGTCTCGGGCCTTGCCAGGCTGCTTCACGAGCTGACGCGGACTCTCGTGTCGACGCTCGACGAGGTGGCCAAGCAGAAGAGCGCGGAATCGGGCGCCTGAGCGCCCGTTTGCGCGGCCGGCCTTCGCGGCCGTTTGCCGCTTCGGGGGAACGGTGAATCACCCCGGGCTGTCTGGGCGATGCGGCGCCGCGAGCAGGGCCTTCTTTAGCGCAGAGGATTGAGCTTACGACAGGAAGGCACGACGGAGGTGCGTGATGGCAGAGGAGAAGAAGGACACTGTCGAGACGGCGGAGCCCAAGGCCGAAGAGAAAAAGGCCGAGGAGAAGGCCGAGAAGAAGAAGGACGAGAAGCCCGCGGCCGAGGAGAAGAAGGCCAACGACAAGAAGGAAGAGAAGCCTTCGGCCGACGACAAAGAGGCGGAGGCGCCTGACGCGGAGAAGAAGCCCGCTATGAGCAAGAACGTAGAGAAGATCATCGAGTCGATCGAGAAGATGACGGTCCTCGAGATGGCCGACCTCGTCAAGGCTCTGGAAG
>WJLY01000039.1 GCA_014728245.1 Candidatus Effluviviaceae Genus IV sp. | reverse complement strand
GGGGGGGGCGCTTCAGAACCGCGTCTCTGTCGACTAACGAGGCGCTCGCTACTTGTACATGGCCTTGATCGTCGACCACGAGGCATCCTCGACCGGCGAGTAAGCCGTGCCCTCGATCTCAAGCACGTACTCGGAACCGCAGGGGTAGTTACCCCAGTCGGCGGTCGAGACGAAGATCCACCACGTGCCGGCGCTCAGGAACGCGGAGAGCTCGCCGCTGATGTTGGCTTCGGTGATCAGGTACGGGTCGATGTAGATATCGCCCGTGCATCCGGGGTAGAGCGACGAGTCGATGAAGCCGAAGAGCGACGGGAAGTCCGAGCACATGGTGAGAGTGACCTGACGGTCCTCGGTCAGCTCGATCTCGAACCAGTCGGTGTCGCGGTAGGTGCTCGTATCGTAGAGGAAGACTCCGCTCTCGCCGCAGATGGTGATGAGAGGCGCCGGGGTGAGCTGCTGGAAGACCGGCGGATCGGAGTTGCAGCCGCCGTTGTAAACGTCGTCGTAGTTGTCGTAGCACGTGGGCTCGCCCTCGTAGGTCCCGCCGGCCGGGCAGACTGTCTCACAGAACTCGGGACAGTCGACCTCGTACATGTGGAACTGGTAGGTGCCCGCGTCTCCGCCGTAACCATCTACGACGATGTAGTACGTGTTGCCGCCCGCGAGGAAGAGGGTCTCGATCCAGGATCTGAAGGATTCTCCGGGGCAGTTGGCGTTGTCGTCGTTGCAGGCGTACGGCGCGCCCGGCGTGTACATGTTCTCGTACACGTAGAGCTTGGTGTCGTAGCCCGACTCGCAGGTGTGGATGTCGACGCACATGTCGGTGTCGGGCGTGAACTCGTAGACGACGTCGGGCGAGGTCGAACCGGTGTAGGGGCAGACCTCGTCGTAGTCGTCGATGTTGTCCGACGTGTCGCCGGTGTCGTCGAACGGTAGCGACGGGATGACCCAGGCTTCCGCTATCGTCTCGCCGCCCTCGCGCCCGTCGCCGGGAGCCGAGTTCGGCTGGACCTTCTTCTCCTCGAAGATGTTCGTCGGTGTAACGGACGCCGAAGCGGCCATCGCTGCGACGAGCAGAACGGCAATAGCTACCGTAACGAACTTCATTGATTACCTCCCGCATGAGAGCAACAGGGAGAACAGGAAACGAAACGTCCCGTGGCGACAGGATGGTCCGCATCCTCCTTTCTCTTCACATCATCCTGCCTGATAAGGGTGGACAACCGAGCTTGTCGGCTCGGCTACATTGTGGCAGTCTCTTCCCTCGTAATCCGTTCTCAGGTCGGTCGTGAGGGGTCGGCGTGCCCCCGCGCTAGCGGGCGGCAGTCTACACCGTCATTGTGGACGGTGTCAAGTAGAATGAGTTAGTTTCATGCGAGGAGCGCCGCGTGCGGGAAGGCGACCAGACGCTCAGCAAAGCGGCTCGAGCCTGGTGCATGTACGACTGGGCGAACTCCGCCTTCATTACGACCGTGACGGCGGCGCTCTACCCGCCGTTCTTCCGCTCGCTCGCCACGTCCGCCGGGCTCTCGAAAAGCGAGGCGACGGCCTACTGGGGCTACGTATCATCGGCCGCGCTTCTGACTGTCGCCGTGCTCGCCCCTCTTCTCGGAGCCACGGCCGACCATACGGGCGGGCGGAAGAAGTACATGGCCGCCTTCGCAGGGCTCGGCATCTGCGTCACTGCCTCGTTCATGTTCATCGGGGGCGACGCCTGGCGCGTGGCCGCCGCGCTCTTCGTGCTGGCCACGATCGGGTTCGCGGGCGCCAACGTCTTCTACGACTCGTTTCTGCCGCGCGTGTCGGCGCGTGGACACCTGGACCGGGTCTCCAGCCGGGGATTCGCGCTGGGCTATCTTGGCGGGGGAGTGCTCCTGGTCCTGAACCTGCTGTGGGTAACGTACCCGGGCTTCTTCGGACTGCCGAACCGCGACCTGGCGGTGCGTTTCTCGTTTCTGAGCGTGGCCGTCTGGTGGGCGCTCTTCTCCATTCCGTTTTTCCGCAACGTGCCGGAGCCCGGCGTCTTCGGGCGTCCGGCGCACCCGAGAGCGGCCGTGATAGAGGGGTTCGGGAGGCTCGTTCGGACCTTCCGCGAGGTCCGACGGTACAGGCAGCTGTTCCTCTTTCTGGTGGCCTTCTGGATATACACGGACGGGGTCGGAACGATAGTGCGGATGGCGACCGCATACGGCGACGATGTCGGCATCGGAATCGACGACATGGTGGCCGCCCTCGTGATAACGCAGTTCGTCGGCATTCCGTTCACCATGCTCTTCGCGAAGCTCGCCGAGAGGATCGGCCCCAAACCCTCGATATTGATCACGCTGGGAGTGTACGCGGGCATCGCGGGCTCAGCCTATTTCATGAGCACGGCGGCTCATTTCTACGCGCTGGCAATCGCGGTGGCAACCGTACAGGGTGGATGCCAGGCGCTCTCCAGGTCGCTCTTCTCCAGGATGGTGCCCGACGAGATGGGGTCGGAGTTCTTCGGCTTCTACAGCGCCAGTTCGAAGTTCGCCGGCGTGTTCGGGCCGTTGGTGTTCGGCGCGATAGCGCACGCGACCGGGGAGAGCAGGCTGGGGATCCTCTCGGTCGTGCTCTTCTTCGTCGTGGGCGGCGTCCTTCTCGGCCGGGTCGACGTAGAGCGAGGCGAGGCGCTTGCCTCGTCGGACAATCGTGTATAATGGCGAGTCCCGTGTTCGTTCCGCTCGCGAGGAGATTGGCCCATGCGCGTGACCCGCAGGATACTCATAGACGAGAGCGAGCTCGCGGAGGACTTCATACGCTCGTCCGGCCCGGGCGGCCAGAACGTGAACAAGGTCGCAAGCGCCGTTCAGCTGAGGTTCGACGTCGCCTCGTCTCCGTCGCTGCCGGAAGACGTGCGCAGACGCCTCACTCGAATCGCCGGAAACCGAATGACCAAGGACGGCGTTCTCGTCATAGAGGCCAAGCGGTACCGAACGCAGGAACGCAACAGGAAGGACGCCCGCGAGAGGCTCGCCGCTCTAGTCAGGCGCGCGGCAGTCCGCCCTCGCAAGAGGAGGCGCACGAGGCCTACGCGGGCCTCGAGAGAGCGGAGAATCAAGGAGAAGAAGCAACGTGGCCAGCGAAAGCGTCAGCGCAGATCGGTGCGAATCGACGAGGAGTGAGCGAACAATGACCTACGACATCGTCAACAGGGCGACCTACGAATCACCTAAGATCGTCTCGCTCTACCTCGGCGGGCCAATCCAGTGCGCCGAGCTGCGCATACTCGTCGCGCACAGGGACGCGTACTGGGGCAAGAGGGTGCTTGACATCGGCTGCGGGGCCGGGCGAACCACCGAGTTCATGCGCACCCTTGACGTTACCTACGTAGGCGTCGACTACTCGGAGAGAATGGTGCGCGAATGTGCCGCGCGCTTTCCCGACGCAGAGTGCACGCAGTGCGACGCCCGCGACATGTCGTGCTTCGGCGACGAGTCGTTCGACTTCGTGCTCTTTTCCAACAACGGCTACGATTGCCTGGACCACAATGACCGGCTCTCGGCCCTTCGCGAGATCAATCGCGTGCTGAAGCCCGGGGGCCTCTTCGTATTCTCGAGCCACAACAAGGACTACGAGCATGCGCGGTCTCATCCCAGGCTCGAGTTGTCCTGGGATCCGTTCAGGCAGGCGAGGATGATCTACAACTTCTTCCGGAGATGGAACAACCACCGGAAGAACCGGAAATACGAGCGCTTCGAGGACGGGTACTGGATTCTGAACGACAGCTCGCATCTCTACTCGCTTCTGACCCACTACATCAGCGTCCCGGGCGAGGTCCGCGAGCTTCGGGAGCACGGCTTCGAGGCCCTGGAGGCCTACGGCCGCGACGGAATGATGATCCCTCTCGACACCGGGGATCGCCGTAGCTCATGGGTCTACTACGTGGCGCGGAAGACGGGGCCCGCTTCGGGGGGCGACGCCGAAGGATGATGAGGAAGCGCGAGGACGCCTTCGGGCGCATGATCTACGACTACTACATGGGAGACCGCTCGGGGAGCGAGATCGTCGAGCGCGACGACGGCTACTTCGACGTGTCCGGCGGCCCCGGCGCCTACTTCAGGGAGTACAGGGACTGGCCGCCGCACGAGCGGAAGGCGATGGAGTTCGCGCGGAGCCCGGTGCTCGACGTGGGGTGCGGAGCCGGTAGGCACGCCCTCCACCTGCAGGAACGGGGGCTCGAAGTCGTGGGCGTCGACGCGTCGCCGCTCGCCGTCAAGGTCGCCAAGGCCAGAGGGCTCAAACGCGCCCACCTGCTGCCGATCACGAGTGTGGGAGCCGGGCTCGGGGTGTTCGGCACCGTTCTCATGTTGGGGAACAACTTCGGGCTGTTCGGCAGCAGAAAGCGAGGGCGGTGGCTTCTGCGCAGGTTCAAGAAGATGACCACGGACAACGCGAGGATCATCGCCGAGAGCGTGCACGTGTACCGGACCGCCAACCCCGAGCACCGGGCCTACCACAAGTTGAACCGCGAGAGAGGGCGTATGGCGGGCCAGATTCGCCTGCGCGTCCGCTACGGACGGTACGCGACGCCCTGGTTTGATTATCTGTTCGTTTCGGAGTCCGAGCTCCGCGACATCGTCCGGGGAACGGGATGGCACGTCGAGCGGGTTCTCGATTCGGGAGGGGCCTCGTATATAGCTGTCATCGAGAAGGACTGAGAGCCCGGCGGTCGCCGCGGGGCCGCGCTCCCGCCCGCCACCGGCGGGGGGAGGGTCCGGGAACACTGCACACTCGAGTTCAGCCAGACGTCCGGATCGTCGGGGGAGTTCACCGCAGCACTGCACGTTCCAGCTCTGGCACACGTCCGGATCGTCGGGTGAGTTCACCGCAGCACTGAACGTTCCGGCTCTGCCAAACGTCGAGATCATCAAGCGAAAGACCCAAAAGGAGGTCCCTCCGGTGTCTCGAAAGACGCGCATCCCAAGCCTGCTGCTTCTGACCGCACTCTTCGCCGCCGCGCTGTCGCCCGCTCTCTCGGAGGTCTCGGCCTCGGAGTCGGACGGCTACATGCTGCCGAACCAGACGCTCGTCGACATCATCGACGCGCGCAGGACGCCCTGGGTGACGCTGGGACCCAAACGCCAGTGGATGCTCCTCCGCGAGCGGCCCGGCTACCCCTCGATCGCCGAGCTGGCCGAGCGGGAGCTCCGGCTCGCCGGGATGCGCTTCAAGCCCGACCAGGACGCGGAGAGTCGGACCTGGTCGGCGAACGGCCTCAAGCTCCTGTCGGTCGACGAGGTGCGAGGTGGAGAGATCGCTGAGCTTCCACCGGAGATCCCCGTCGCCGGTCTGCCGAGCGACCCCAGAATCGAGAACGTCGCATGGTCGCCGGACGGGAGCAAGGTGGCCTTCACCAACACGACATCGACGGGCGTGGAGCTCTGGATGCTGGACGTGGAGGACGCCGAAGCCCGCAGGATCCTGGGGCCCGTGGTGTCGATGACGGCGGCCATACCCCCGAAGTGGCTCTACGGGAGCAGCTCGCTGGTCTGCTGTCTCGTGCCGGACGGGAGGGGCCCGGAGCCGCAGAAGCCTGCGGCGCCGGATGGACCGGTCACGCGCGAGACGAAGGGTGAAGCGACGCCTGCCCGTACTTACCAGGATCTTTTGGGCAGTACCTATGATGAGGAGCTGTTCGAACACTACCTGACGTCGCAACTGGCCATCGTCTCGCTCGACGGAACCGTGGAGAGAATAGGTCCGGCCGACATGCTCTGGGACGTCCACCCGTCGCCTGACGGCGAGTACCTGCTCGTGAGCAGGTTGCGTCGCCCGTACTCCTACCTTCTGCCGGCCTATCGGTTCCCGGAGCTGCTGGAGGTGTGGGATCTCGACGGGAATGTCGTATACGAGGTCGCCGACCTGCCGCTCAGAGACAACATACCGATCACGCGGGGCAGCGTCGCGACCGGGCGTCGCGGGGTGGAGTGGCGCGCCGACGCGCCCGCGACGCTCTTTTGGGCCGAGGCCCTCGACGGCGGAGACGCGTCAGTCGAGGCGGAGTTCCGGGACCGGCTCTATCTTCTGGAAGCTCCATTCGGGGCCGAGCCGACAGAGTGGCTGAAGACCGAGCTTCGTTTCTACGGTATCAACTGGGGACACGGTGGTCTGGCGCTCGTCAGCGAGTACTGGTGGCCGACCCGCACGATCAGGACCTGGAAGGCGGCTCCCGACGACCCCGACGTTGCGCCCGAGCTCGTGGTCGACCGCGTGTGGGAGGACAGATACGCGGACCCCGGACAGCCGGCCACGACCAGGAACTCGTACGGCCTGTCGGTGCTCCTGACGGCGGACGACGCGAACACTCTCTACATGATAGGCGAGGGCGCCTCGCCTGAGGGGGACCGGCCGTTTCTCGACTCGTTCGACACTGTGAGCGGCGACACGCACAGGCTGTTTCGCTCCGAGGCGCCGTACTACGAGCGGCCCGTCGCGCTCCTGAGCAAGCGGGGCCGCTACGTGATCACGCGCCGGGAGGCGGTCGAGGAGGTGCCGAACTACTTCCTGCGCGACCTGGCGTCCGGCGGTACGCATCGTCTCACGGACTTCCCCCACCCGACGCCGCAGCTCAAGGGGCTCTCGAAGGAGCTGATCCGCTACGAGCGGGCGGACGGTGTCGATCTCACAGGGACGCTCTATCTGCCGCCGGGTTACTCCGAGGACGAAGGACCCCTCCCGGTGGTGATGTGGGCCTATCCCCGGGAGTTCAAGTCGTCCGACACGGCCGGCCAGGTGACGGACTCGCCGCACCGGTTCGACTGGATCGGCTGGTGGTCGCCTCTCCTGTGGCTCACCCAGGGCTACGCGGTGCTGGACGGCCCCACGATGCCGATCGTCGGCGAGGGCGACGAGGAGCCGAACGACACCTACGTCGAGCAGCTGGTCATGAGCGCCGAAGCGGCCGTCGACGAGGTGGTTCGGCGTGGCGTTGCCGATTCCTCGAGAATCGCGATCGGCGGTCACTCGTACGGCGCGTTCATGACCGCGAACCTCCTCGCGCACTCTGACCTGTTCGCGGCGGGTCTCGCGAGGACTGGCGCGTACAACAGGACGCTGACGCCGTTCGGGTTCCAGTCCGAGGAGCGAACGCTCTGGGAGGCGCCTGACGTCTACTTCGAGATGTCGCCGTTCATGCACGCCCACAAGGTGAACGAGCCGCTACTCCTGATCCACGGAGAGGCCGACAGCAATCCCGGCACATTCCCGATGCAGAGCGAGCGGTTTTACAACGCCTTGAGCGGTCTGGGCGGTACCGCCCGTCTGGTCATGCTCCCGCACGAGAGCCACAGCTATCGCGCGCGCGAGTCGCTCCTGCACCTTCTCTGGGAGACGCAGGAGTGGCTGGGACGGCACGTTAAGCAGGCCGGTGAGAACGACTGAGCCGCGCGGCGTCGCCCCCGGACGAGGCGGGTTCGGCGCGCCCCGGCTTCCGCGCGGTTCTTCTGTGCGGTTGCCGCCCCGCGATGCGGTGTCGCGGGGCTTGCGGAGCGAGGGAGGAGACGATGAGGAAGAGTCTGGCGCTGATTTCCGCACTGATCGTGTTGGGAGGCTGCGGCGGCGCACGGGACCACGACGCGGACGTGGCGAGTCTGGTCGAGGCGGAGCGCGTGTTCGGCCGTGACGTCGCGGAGATGGGCATGAAGGAGGGATTTCTAGCGCATCTGGGCGAAGGCGCCGTTGCGTTCATGCCGGGTCCCGTGAACGCGAGGCAGTGGTACGAATCGAGTGAGGATGCTCCAGGCCTTCTCTCGTGGGAGCCGACGCTCGCCGACGTGGCGGCCTCGGGAGACCTCGGCTACACCACGGGCCCCTGGGAGTTGAGGCCGGAGGGGCCCGGCACGGAGCCGGTCGGCTTCGGCCACTACGTGTCGGTCTGGCTCAGGGAGCCGGATGGCGTCTGGAGGGTGGCCATCGACGCTGGCGTGCCCCACGCGCCGCCGGAGGGACCGGTTCCCGAGCTGGTGGCGCGCGGCCACGCGCGCGTGTCGGATCCCTTCGAGCC
>WJLY01000325.1 GCA_014728245.1 Candidatus Effluviviaceae Genus IV sp. | reverse complement strand
GCCCGCGAGCGCGCGGCAGCGACCGAAGAGGTGGCGGCATGCCCGAAGAACGAACGCTGGATTTCATAAGGTCGATCGTCGAGGAGGACCTCCGGACCGGCAAGTACGACGGACGCGTGCACACGCGATTTCCGCCGGAGCCGAACGGATATCTGCACATCGGGCACGCCAAAGCGATCAACCTGAACTTCTCGATAGCCGAGGAGTACGGCGGCCTGTGCAACCTCAGGTTCGACGACACCAACCCGTGCATGGAGGAGGAGGAGTACGTCGACTCCATCATGGAGGACATCCACTGGCTGGGTTTCGACTGGGGCGACAGGCTCTACTACGCGTCCGATTACTTCGGGAAGCTCTACGACTACGCCGTACAGCTCATCGAGATGGGGAAGGCCTACGTCTGCGACCTCTCGCCGGAAGAGATCAGGGAGTACCGCGGTAGTCTCACTGAGCCGGGCAGGAACAGCCCCTATCGCGATCGCGACGTCGAGGAGAACCTGGACCTCTTCGCGAGGATGCGCGCGGGCGAGTTCCCCGACGGCTCTCGGACGCTGCGGGCAAGGATCGACATGGCCGCATCCAACATGAACATGCGGGACCCGGTGATGTACCGGATCCTCCACGCGACGCACCACCGGACCGGCGACGAGTGGTGCATATACCCGATGTACGACTTCACGCACTGTCTGTCGGACTCGATCGAGCGCATCACTCACTCGAACTGCTCGATCGAGTTCGAGGACCACAGGGCGCTCTACGACTGGTTCCTCGATGAGCTCGGCGTCTACCACCCTCAGCAGATCGAGTTCGCGCGCCTCAATCTGACCCGCACGGTGCTGTCCAAGCGCAAGCTCAAGCGGCTCGTGGAGGAGGGGCACGTCGAGAGCTGGGACGACCCGCGGATGCCGACGCTCGCCGGGCTCAGGCGGAGGGGATACACCCCCGAGGCGATCAGGGAGTTCCTGAGGCGTGTCGGTGTCGCCAAGACGCCGACCACAATCGAGATCGAGCTTCTGGAGCACTGCCTCAGGGAGGACCTGAACGCGCGCGCGCAGAGGGTGATGGCAGTGCTCAGACCTCTCAGGCTGGTCATCGAGAACTACCCGGAGGGCCGCGTCGAGGAGGTCGAGGCCATCAATAACCCGGAGGACTCCTCGGCCGGGACGCGGAAACTGCCGTTCTCGCGGGAGCTCTTCGTCGAGCGCACCGACTTCCGGGAGGACCCTCCGAAGAAGTGGTTCCGTCTCGCGCCCGGTCGCGAGGTCAGGCTCAAGCACGGGTATCTCGTCACGTGCAACGATGTCGTCCGTGATCCGTCTTCGGGCGAGGTCGTCGAGCTGCGTTGTGAGTACGACCCCGAGTCGCGCGGCGGCGAGGCGCCCGACGGCCGGAAGGTGAGGGGCACCCTGCACTGGGTGTCGGCGCCGCACGCGGTGGACGCGGAGGTGAGACTCTTCGACCACCTGCTCCTGGAAGAACCTCCCGAGGGGGTCGAGGAAACCGATTTCGAGAACATGATCAACCCGGACTCGCGGGAGGCGCTCTCCGGCTGCAAACTGGAGCCGGGCCTCGGGGACGCGGAGCCGGGAACCATCTGCCAGTTCATGCGGCAGGGCTATTTCTGCGCCGACCCGGCCGACTCCCGAGAGGGCGAGTCCGTCTGGAACAGGTCGGTCTCGCTCCGAGACACCTGGGCGAAGATCGAAAAATCCCAGTCCCGCGGTTAGCATGTCTTTCTACTCCGACTTCGCCGGCCACTACGAGGCCGTGTTCCCGCCGAAGGAGGACACGTACATCTTCCTTCGCGAGCGGACTCCCGAGAGGTCTGCCGTGCTCGACGTAGGCTGCGGGACGGGCGACTACTGCGCCCGTTTCGCCGACGAGGGCCACAAGAGCGTCGGCATCGATGTCGACCCGGAGATGATCGCGGCGGCGCGGGCCAGGTACCCGAAGCCCGCCTTCCATGTTCTCGACATGTCGGACGTGGGCGCGCTCGAGGGTCGGTTCGGCTGCGTCTACTGCATAGGTAATGTTCTCTCTCACCTGCCGAGGCCCGGGCTCGACGAGTTCCTCGAGGCCGTCGCGGGGCTCGTTGAGTCAGGCGGCTCGTGGATCTTCCAGACAGTGAACTGGGACTGCGTGCTCGGGAGGGAACGGTTCAGGTTCCCGGATGTCTACGTTCCGGAAGAGGACCTCGTGTTCGAGCGCGAGTACGCATTGATCTCGAGAGAGGGCACACCGTTTCTGACCAGGCTCAGAAGGGGGAACAAGCTGCTCTTCGAGGGCGACGTCACTCTCTACCCGTTGACGGCGCCCGAATACGTCGCGGCTCACGGACGTCACCCTCTTGAGTACGTGGGGCACTACTCCGACTGGCGCGGGCGCGACTTCCGGTCCGATGAGATGTCGTCGAGCGTCTTTCATTTCGTACGCGCGGGGAAACCGTCGAGGAGGACACAGGTAACATGAGACAGCTTCCGGGAACGTTTCCTTTGCTCTCCGCGCTGACCGCTCTCTTCTTCGTATGCGCCGCGCTCGCGCCGGCCCAGACCGACGAGGAGCGCAGACGAGAGGCGCTGAAGTCGCTGCCGTACGTCGCCTGGACGGAAAAGGAAGTCGACGAGGCCGAGCACGGCGTGACCGTTCACGACAGCCTCCGCGCCTGGGACGGCTACACGCTCTGCGTCGACAAGACGCGCGCGGCCATCGTCGACATGGAGGGAGAGGTCGTCCACTCGTGGGACAACCCCGCGTCCGCCCGTCTGCAGCACGTCAGGCTGACGGAGGGTGGCCACGCGTACATGGGCGTCTCCAGAAAGGGCGTCTTCGAACTGGACCGTGACGGCGAGACCGTCTGGTCCTGCGAGGCGCTCGTTCACCACGACTTCGAGATAGACGCGGACGGAGACGTTCTAGCGATCGTCTACGATGAGGTCGTCATCCCGGAGTTCGGGGACTCCCCGGTCCTCTCGGACAAGATCGCTCGACTGGAGAGGAACGGCTCCGTCACCGACGTGTGGAGGCTCCACGAGCACAGGGACGACCTCCGTCGCTGGTGCGATCAGATCGGGGGAGACGGCACGTCGGAGGATTCATCGGTCTACGACTGGTCGCACATGAACACGCTGGAGATCATCGGGGAGCCCGGCGAGATCAGGTTCTCTACCGATCTCGAGAGCGTCGGGCGTGCAGCTGACGTCGGGAGCGCGACTGCCGGGCACGGCGCCGCGGGCTCCGGGAACCGGCATCCCGCGTTCCGGCCGGGCCGCGTTCTCATCTGCCTCCGTAACCTGGACTTCATCGGCGTAGTCGACCTCGGAAGCGGCGACATCGTCTGGGGCTGGGGACCGGGCGAGGTCGACCATCCCCACCAGCCAACCCTGCTTCCGAACGGCAACATACTGCTGTTCGACAACGGGTATTTCCGCGGCTGGTCGAGGGTGATCGAGTACGATCCGGTGGCCGATGAGATCGTGTGGGAGTACAAGGAGGATGACCCGTACGACTTCTTCTCGCGCGGGAGGGGCGCGTGCCAGAAGCTCCCGAACGGGAACGTGCTCGTAACCGAGTCCGCGGAGGGGCGGGTCTTCGAGATCGCGCCCGAGGGCGACGTCGTATGGAGCTTCCTCAATCCCAGCAGGAAGGGAGACCGGCGGGGGACCTTTTACCGCGCGTTCCGCTACGACCGGGGCGCCGTGGACGAAGCGCTCGCGACGCGGGGCCAGTGAGCCGCGCCGGCGGTGTGGTGGAACCACCGCCGGGGCGGAGTAGGCATCGCCGGGACCGAGGAACCACCGCCGGGGCGGAGGAAGCAGCTCGGAACGGAAAGAACCACCGCCGGCCCTGCCGGCTCCGTAGGGACACTTGAGGGGCAATCACACGGGAGGACACAAACACGGATGAGCACACCCCACGCTGGAACGATGGTCACCGCAGCGCTCGTCGCGGCCATGCTCGTGGGCGCCGTCGGGGCGGCGGCCCAGGACGACGAGGAGCGCAGGCGCGAGGCACTCAAGTCGCTGCCGTACGTCTCGTGGACCGAGAAGGAGGTTGACGAGAAGGAACACGGCGTGACGGTCTACGACAGCCTCAGGGCATACGACGGCTACACGCTCTACGTTGGCAAGACGCATGTGACGCTAGTGGACATGAGCGGCGAGGCGGTGCACTCGTGGCGCAACCCGACGCTCAAGAGACTGGAGCACGCGAAGCTCACTCCGGACGGCCACGCGTACGTCATACTTCCCAGAAGGGGCGTGTTCGAACTCGACTGGGACGGCGAGATTGTCTGGTCGGGAGAGGCCCTGGTGCACCACGACTTCGACATGGAGCCCGGGGGTGATCTACTGGCGATCGCGTACGACGAAGTAGTCATGAGGGAGTTCGGCCCCACGCCGATTCTCTCGGACAAGATCGTACGGCTCGGAAGAGACGGTACAGTGACCGATGTGTGGCGGCTTCACGAGCACCGGGACGATCTCGCGCAGTGGTGCTCGGAGGAAGCGCTCACCACGGTCTCCGAGGACGTACCCGAGGACGACTGGTCGCACGCGAACACCCTGGAGATCATCCGCGAGCCGGGTGAGACCGCGCTCCCGGTCGACCTTGGGATGGGCGACGGCGGCGACGGCTACGCGACCGGCGAGGCCGGCGCCAGACACCCGGCGTTCGAGCCGGGGAACGCGCTGATCTGCGTTCGGAATCTGGACTTCATAGGCGTCGTGGACTTGGACAGCGGCGAGATCGTCTGGGGCTGGGGGCCGGGCGAGATCGACCATCCCCATCAGCCTACCCTGCTCGCCAACGGGAACGTACTCCTCTTCGACAACGGCTTCTTCCGCGGCTGGTCGAGGGTGATCGAGTACGATCCTGTCGCGGACGAGATCGTGTGGGAGTACAAGGAGAGCGACCCCTACGACTTCTTCTCGCGGGGAAGGGGCGCCTGCCAGAAGCTCCCGAACGGGAACGTTCTCATAACGGAGTCGGCCAAGGGGAGGGTACTCGAAGTGACGCCCGACGGCGAGGTCGTCTGGAACTTCCTCAATCCGAGCAGGCAGAGAGACCGGCGCGGCACGTTCTACCGCTCGTTCCGCTACGATCGCGACGTGATGGACCGCATAATCGCCGAGCAGGGCGAGTGAGTCGGGAGGAGGAACCGCGAATGGGCGCGAGGGGAATCGAGAGATTCGGGAGCGACGTGATCCCGTTCTACGCCTCGTCGGAGCCGCGCCTGTTCGAGATAGAGCGAAGATGCATGGATCGAGACGGCAAGCTCATCTCGTTCCTCGATTCGGCCCTACCCTCGGGGCGCGTGCTCGACGTGGGGGCGGGCGACGGATTCACGGCCGAGCGGCTCGCCCGCCCGGACAGGACGGTCGTCGCTCTCGAGCCCGATCCCGACGTCGTGGACGCCGGGATCGGCCTCATCTGGGCCTCGGGCGTGGCGCAGGACATCCCCTTTCACGACAACACGTTCGACGCCGCATACTCCACGTGGGCGTTCTTCCTCTCCGGGACCGCCGCGTCCGCCGTCGACGCCGGAATCCGCGAGCTGGAGCGAGTCGTGAGGTCGGGCGGCCCCATAGTGATCGCCGACAACGCCGGTGGAGATGAGTTCTGCGCCCTCTCGGACCACCCGATACACGGCGGGCCGGGCCCCTGGGTCGAGCGCGGCTTCGAGAGCCTTGTTGTCGAGAGCGAGTTCAGGTTCGATAGTCTGGACGAGGCGCACGAGCTACTGCGGTTCTATTTCGGAGACGCCGTCGTCGACCGCGTGAGCTCGAAGACGGTCGGCTTCAATATCGCCGTCTACGTCGGCACATCGGGGAAGCTCAGGCTGCGCGGCGCCTGAGTCCGGGCTGCTGGCTAAGCGACGGCCGCCTCCGGGCGATGGCTAAGCGACGGCCCCGCTCCGGCCGCCGGCAGAGGCAGGCGACCGGAGTGCCGGGCCGGGAGGGAAGCCATGAAGCTCAAGTTCTATCAGGTTGACGCGTTCACGGGGAGCCCGTTCAGGGGAAACCCGGCTGCGGTCGTGATCATGAAGGACTGGCTCTCCGAGCGGACGATGCAGGCCATCGCGTCCGAGAACAATCTCTCGGAGACCGCCTTCATTCGTCCGCGCGGCAACGCCTTCGAGATCAGATGGTTCACGCCGGAGGTCGAGGTCGACCTTTGCGGCCACGGCACGCTGGCCAGCGCCTACGTGGTCTTCGAGGAGGGGCTGACGCACGGAGACGAGGCGCAGTTCGCGGCCAAGGCGGGCGTCCTGACCGTCCGCAGGGAAGGGG
>WJLY01000324.1 GCA_014728245.1 Candidatus Effluviviaceae Genus IV sp. | reverse complement strand
GGAGTACCCTGAACGGATCGTGCCAGGCGCGGCTGCCCGCCTCCCGTTCCCGCGTCGTCGCAAGCGCAGGGTCCTCGAAGGTGACCACGCCCACGGTCGCGGCCAGCTCGCCTCGCCCGACCTCGCCCAGCTTGAGAACCCCGTCGGTCACGAAGGTGCCACGGCCCCGCTCGCGCCTGAGCAATCCCTCGCCCGCGAGGCCGGCGATGATCCTGTTCGCTCGTGTCTGTGGCGCTTGTCGCCGCGAGCGCGGTCACTACGAGATCCAGCCTGCGCAGGCGGCAGTATCTGACCTATCTCGGCGGGTTGGTGATTCTGACGGTGACCGCCGGGCTCGCGTTCGTCTCCGCCTTCGACCACCCGTGGTATCCGCCCTTCGTGGGCGCCGCGATGCTCGTCTTCCCGGTGCTGGTCGGCTTCGCCGTGCTGCGCTACGGTCTCTTCGACATCAAGCTCGTCATCCGGAAGACGATGCCGTACGCCCTCGCGCTCGCGGCGATAGGCATCGCTCACGCGCTGGTCTTCGTCCTCCTCTACCGGCTGGGGACGGGCGGGGCGGAGGTGCCCCGCGGGGGGCACCTGGTCGTGCTCTTCCTGCTGATGGGGTTCGGCTTCCAGCCGACGCTCGACGGTCTCAAGAGCTGGCTCGACCGCCTCTTTTTCAGGAAAGAGGCCGAGATCGAGAAGTACGTCGCGGGGTCCGCCCGGAGGTACCACGGCGCCGACACGCACGAGGCACTCGCGCGGATGATCGCATCCGACGCGCGGGAGACGCTCGGCCTCGCGCGGGCGGCCGTCGCACTCCCGCACTCGGGCGGGGCCTGCGCGGTCGCGGAGGACCCGGCCGAGGGGAGACGCCTCCCCCCGGAGGTGGAGCTCGGCGAAGGCGAGCCCGCGCGCCGGATCGAAGCGCTGGACGAGGGCGACGAGACGGCCCCGAGGGAAGCGGACGGTGTTCCCTCTCTTCTCCGCCGGTCGGGGGCGGCCCTGGCGGCGTACGTGTCGACAGGCGGGCTGACGGGCGTCATCGCCTGCTGGCCGAAGAAGTCCGGCCTTTCTTTCAGCCCGCGCGACAAGACGTTCATGGTCGCGCTGGCCGGGCAGACCGAGATGGCCCTCTCGGAGCTGGGGGCCAAGGAGGAGTCGGAGTCGCTGCGGGAGCTCAACGAGGCCGTGCTCTCGGCGGTTCCGAGCGCGATAGCCCTCGTCGACGGAGAGGGACGCGTCAGCGCGAGCAACTCTTCGTTCGAGACGCTGTTTCCCGACGCGTCCGGCCGCGCGCTCGACGATCTCGGTCTCGGGACGCTCGCCGACCTGCCCGCCGGCTCTCCGCGTGAGCTGGAGGTCTCGGACAGGACGCTCCTCGCCGTGGCGAGGCCGCTCGAGCCGCGCATCAAGAGCGAGCCGCTGCGGCCCGGACCGGGGCCGCGCGAGGGCACGCGACGGACGGTCGTCGTACTCACCGACGTGACGGACCTGCGCAGGCTCCAGGAGGACGGGCGCCGGCGGTCGACTCTGGCGGAACTCGGGACGACCCTGTCGGCCGTGAACCACGAGCTCATGAACCTGCTCTCGCCCGTCGCCTATCTCGCGGACAGGCTCTTGCGGGCGGAGACGGCGGAGGAAAGGCACAGGGCGCACGCGCAGCTCGCCGGTCGGATGGGGGCCATCGAGAGGCTCTGCCGCGACCTAAAGGGGTACTACCGCTCGTGGAGCGTCGTGCCGCGTCCGACCTCGCTCGGGGCGAGCGTGCAGAGCGCGCTCCTCGACGTGGCCGCCTCGTCTGAGAGCGGCTGGGTGCAGCCGGAGATGGAGGGTCTCGACGTGAGCCTGCACGCCGATCCGCACAAGCTCAGGCAGGTGCTGCTGAACGTCCTGAAGAACGCCTGGGAGGCCATGCGCGGGTGCGAGGAAAAGCGGTGGTCCGTGAGCGCCGCCCTGCGCGATGGCAAGGCCCTGATCGAGACGTCCGATTCCGGGTGTGGCATGGACGAGGGAACGCTACGGCGCGCCTTCGAGCCGTTCGTGACGAGCAGCAAGCGGCACGGCACCGGCCTGGGGCTTGCCATAGTCAAGAGGATCGCCGAGGCGCACGGCGGAAGCGTCGATATCGAGAGCGAGCGCGACGCCGGGACGACGGTCAGGCTCAGGTGGCCCCTCGCGCGCTAGACGACATGGATCGGCCGCCGCGAGACGCTGTGGAACTTGAGTCCTCGCCACTCAAGCGAATGGATCATGCCCCCCCCGCCGACCTGGGGCCTGTTGATAGAGACCACGGGCCTCGTCGTCCCCTCAAGGATGCGTCTCAACATGCCGATCAGCTTTTCCACGGGCACGAAGAATTCCGTGCTACCGGTCAGCTCGCTCGTCGCTAGCGCGTCCGCGAACGTCGTGTCCTCCTCACGCCTCTCGCGACTCTTTGGAGGAAGCATCGCCCCCCCTTCCCCTTCCCGGGCTCCCGAGACCGAACCGCCGCATCCAGCGATGGACAGTGTTCCTGTGAACGCCCAGGGCCTCGGCGGCCCTGGACACGTTCCCGCCCGTCGACTTCAGCGCGTCCACCAGCCTATGCAGGTCCTCTAGCGATGAGGGGTCGGGCGTCCCCTGTTCGTCCGCGATGCCGTTCCAAGAGGTCACCATCGGCGAGAGGTCGAGCGCCGTTATCCGCCCCTGCGCGTGGATGTAGGCCCTCTCGATCTCGTTCCTGAGCTCCCGGACGTTCCCGGGCCAGCCGTAGCGCACGAGCGCCTCCATCGCGTCCGAGGCTATGTCACCTACGCCCTTCGCCACCCTCGCCTCGATGCGCTCCAGGAAGTGACGGGCAAGGAGCGGGATGTCTTCCTTGCGGAGGCGCACGGGCGGAATCTCCACGCGCATCCGGTTCACCCTGTAGAAGAGGTCCTTCCGAAACCGCGCGCCGCGCACCAGCGCCTCGAGGTCGTGGTTCGTCGCCACAAGCACCCGCGCGCAGGTGCGCTTCACTCCCCCACCGACCGAGCGGTACTCGCCCGTCTCCAGCACGTGCAGCAGCGCCGCCTGGGCCGGCAGGTCCATGTCGCCGATCTCATCGAGGAAGATCGTGCCGTCCTCGGCTTCGTCGAAGGCTCCGCCCTTGGAGGCATGCGCACCGGTGAAGGCGCCTTTCTCATATCCGAAGAGCTCGCTCTGGACCAGGTCCTTCGGGAGCGACGCGCAGTTCACGGCCACGAAGGGCTTCTCGCGCCTCCCGCCGCCGTAGTGGAGGGCCCGCGCGACGAGCTCCTTTCCCGTACCGGTCTCGCCGGTGATGAGGACCGGAATGTCGT
>WJLY01000323.1 GCA_014728245.1 Candidatus Effluviviaceae Genus IV sp. | reverse complement strand
GCGTAATGGTGGCCGTCGCGCTGCTTCCGCCGATCGCCGCCTCGGGGCTTCTCATCGGATCGCGCCAGTTCGGCGCGGCGACGGGGTCGCTCCTGCTCACGGCCGTCAACATCATCTCGATCAACCTGGCGGGCGTCGCGGCGTTCGTCTTCCAGGGCGTGCAGCCGAGGAGGTGGTGGGAGGCGGAGAGGGCGAAGAAGGCGGCGCGCAGGAGCGCGCTCGCGTGGACCGCGCTCCTGGCCGTACTGGTGACCATTCTCTACTTCACGAGATAGCGAGGCGCAGAACCGGCGACAACTGGGTCGCCACGGGAGCGGACGGCGGATCGCCGTCCGCAGGAACAAGGAGGCCGGATTTGACAACAGCACGCGCCCGGCGCATAGCGTTCATGCTCGGGGGGCTGGCTGCGGTGGCCCTGGTCGCGGGTTGCGCGGCCGGCAGCGGATCCCCCGAGCAGTGGTGGGGCGACCCGGAAACGGGGATCTTCCTCGAGTACCGGATGGCGGAAGGCGAACCCCTGACCTACGACGTCTTGAACGAGCAGACGCAGCTCATGGAGGTCATGGGCGAGCCGGCGGAGGTCAGGTTCGACCAGGACCTCAGATTCACGATCGTCCCGGGCGCCCGCGAGAAGGAGCGCCAGGCTCTCTCGATCACGATCGAGGGGTTCGCAATAGAGATGGTCACGCCGCAGGGCCCGATGTCTCCGCCGACGGATCACCTGGCCGGCGAGGGCTTCCGGATGGCACTGGGGCCCAGGGGCCAGGAGTACGACTGCGAGAACGCCGAGGAGCTGACGTATCTGGCTCCCGATTCGGGCGAGCAGAACCTCTCGTCCCAGTTCTGCGAGTTCTTTCCGGATCTCCCCGACGGGCCGGTCGTCGTGGGCGACACGTGGGAATCGGAGATGACGATCGACGAGGGAACGGGCGACAGCGGCGTGACTCTCTCTATCCAGTCGTTGAACACGCTGACGGGATTCGAGGAGATGGACGGCCACGAGTGCGCGAGGATCGAGTCCGAGTTCACCGGAACCGCGCAGGGAAGCGGCACGCAGGGGCCCGCCACGATCACGATCACGGGCACCATAGAGGGCTCGGGAACGTGGCACTTCGCGTACGAGGAGGGCCTGGTCGTCAGCGACTTCTCAATGGGAGTGAGCGAGGGGGAGGTCATCGTGGAGGGCCCTCAGGAAATGACCATCCCGACCACCAGGGAGTTCGTCATGGAATCCAGGCTCGCCGGGAAGGGGGAGGAGTCCTCCCGTGCTGCGCCCGGCAAGCCCGCTCCGCTGGAGAAGAGCGACGCCAGACCCGTTACCGAAGCACCGACGAAGCCCGGCGCGCAGACCCACGCTGGCGGCGACCTCGAACCTGATATCATTCTGGGAGGCGGCTTCACCGTGGCGGGTGTGCGAGAGCGGTTCGAGTCGATGGGCGAGGCCACCTCCGAAGCGTTCGAGGAGCTGTGGGAGACCGGCTTCGCCCCTCATCATGATGAGCTCATGAAGAACTCGACCAACAAGCGCTACTACGGAGTCTCCTACGGGACGGGAGAGGGCGAATCGTTCTACTACCTAGCGGGAATGGCCGTTCCCGAGGACGCGGCCCTCGCCGACGGACTCGTCAGCGTGTCCGTCCCGGAGGGTACTTTCGCGGTCTTCGAGACCGATCTCGAGGGCATATCGGAGACCTGGGTCCGGGCCTTCGAGTCCTGGCTGCCTGGCTCCGGCTACGAATACGACTGGTCGGCACCGAGCTACGAGGAGTATCCGCCCGACATGGGTCCCGACTCCCGGGTGCTCATCTTCATGCCCGTCGCGGAGAAGAGCTAGCGGGCGGCCGCGCGGACCGGGGAAAAGCGGAGACGCGCTGCGAGTTGACTGACGTCGCCGGCAACGCTATGCTGGTGGCTTCACATCGCCGTCCGCCGTTTCCCGGGTTCCTCCGGACCCCGGACGTCGTGCCCGACAAACCCGCATGCATGGGGCCCTTATGCCTGAAGAGAGCCAGGCCTTCTACAGAATGACGGTCGAAGAGGCGCTCGAGCGCCTCGAGACCACGAAGAAGGGCCTCTCCCGCGACGAGGCCAAGAAGCGAAGGGCCGAGCAGGGCCCCAACGAGCTGGCCACCGACGTATCCAAGCCCAAGTGGCTGATCTTCCTGACGCAGTTCAGCGACGTGCTCGTGATCGTCCTGATCGTGGCGGCCGCCATATCGTTCGCGATAGGCAGCTTCCGCGACGGCACGGTCATGATCATCATCGTGCTCGTGAACGCGGTCATCGGGTTCGTTCAGGAGTACAAGGTCAGCCGCATTCTGGAGAGCCTCAAGAGCCTCATACAGTCTCCGGCCAAGGTCGTGGTCGAAGACGAGCTCACCGAGATCCCGCAGGTCGATCTGGTCCCGGGCGACGTGGTTCACGTCGAAGCCGGCGACAAGATCCCGGCCGCCCTCAGGATCATCGAGTCGTTCGACCTCCGGACCAACGACTTCTCCCTCACCGGCGAGTCGACTCCACAGGGCAAGCATTCGAACGCGATCAAGGAAGAGGCGGTTCTGGCCGACCGCGACAACATGGCCTATCTGGGTACGACGGTCGCCGCAGGGACCGCGACGGGCGTCGTGGTCGCTACCGGAATGAACACCGAGATGGGCGCGATCGCCGGCCTCACGCAGGAGACGGGCGAGGTCAAATCGCCCCTGGAAAAGGAGCTGGGAACCCTCGCCAAGTGGCTGACGATGACCGTGGTCTTCGTGGGCGCGGCGCTGTACGGCGTCGCGGTCTGGCAGGGTTTCTCGTTCTTCACGAGCATGGTCTACGCTCTGGGCATCGCCGTCGCCCTGGTTCCCCAGGCCCTTCCGGCCCAGGTCACGGTAGCGCTCTCGACGACCAGCAAGCGGCTGGCGGAGATGAACGCGGTCGTGAAGAGCCTGCCGTCGGTGGAGACGCTAGGCTCGACGAGCGTAATCGCTACCGACAAGACGGGTACGCTCACCAAGAACGAGATGACCGTCACCCGCGTGTGGTTCAACGGGAAGCACTACGACATGACGGGAATCGGCTACGAGCCGGAGGGCGAGATCCAGAACGAGAACGGGGAGACGCTCTCGCAGGAACAGATCGACGAGATAGAGATCATGATGGACGCGGCGACGATGGCCTCGAACGCCGAAATCCACGAGCCGGACGACGAACACGAATCGTGGTATCCGGTCGGCGACCCGACCGAAGCGGCGCTCGTGGCCATGTCGACGAAGCTCGGGACCAGGTCGCCGACCGAGGACGAGGAGAACCCGGAGCTGCAGGAGTTCCCGTTCGAGTCGGAGCGCAAGCGGATGAGCTCTGTCCGGCTCTTCGGAGAGAAGCACCAGCTGGCGATGAAGGGCGCGACCGACAGCGTGCTCTCCGTCTCGAAGTCGATCTACCGCGACGGCGAGACGGTCCCCATCACCGAGGAAGACCGGGACAGGATCCGGGCCGTGAACGAGGAGTTCTCGAACCAGGCTCTGCGCGTGCTCGCCATAGCCTACCGCCCGCTCGAGAAGCGCGGCTCCGACTACGTCGACTACACGATGGAGGAGGCGGAGAAGGAAGTCACGTTCCTGGGGCTCGTGGGGATGATCGACCCGCCGAGAGAGGGAGTGCGGGAGGCTATCGCGGAGTGCCACACAGCGAGGATCCGCACGTTCATAATGACGGGCGACCACGCCATCACCGCGCAGGCGGTGGGGCGCGAGATAGGGCTCTCGGAGGCGCTCGGTGACGAGGTGTCCCAAGGCGCGACGCCGATCGATGGCGCCGACCGGGGCGGGGGAGAGGCTTCGGCCGATGCCTCGGAAGACGCGGGAGGCGTGGCCGTAGGGCAGGCCCTCCGGGGCGAATCCCGGGACGGCGAGGTGACGAGAGCGGCCTCGCGGGAACGGGTGGTCACGGGACAGGAGCTGAAGAAGATGTCGGACGACGACCTCTCTGCAGCCATGGCGGAGAGCGAGTCGCTCATATTCTCTCGCGTCGACCCGGAGGACAAGCTCCGAATCGTCAAGCTCCTGGAG
>WJLY01000322.1 GCA_014728245.1 Candidatus Effluviviaceae Genus IV sp. | reverse complement strand
GTCCTCTGGACTGCCTCGGGCAGGCTGGTCGCCGTGGAGGAGAACGGCCGCTCGCGCTCGTGGGACCTCGGCGTGCGCGATGTTCTCCCGGCTGCCGTCGGGCGGGACGGAGCGCTCAACTTCGTGACGCGGGACGGGCGCGTATACGGGGGAACTGCCGTCCCGGGGCCCGAGTAGCCCGCTGCGCGGGGTCGGACCACGGAGTTCACGCCTGCCTGCCGGCAGGCAGGGGGCACATTGAAGACGTGGCTGCGGCCCGCCCTCACATCCATGTCACACTGACAGTGTCGAATCTGCACTCAGCGAGCCCGTGCGACGGGCTTGGGCAGCTTCCTGGAGCCACGCCTTAGGGCTCCAAGGTCTTACATCTGCCTGCGGCGTGTGGCCTGCGCGTTGCGTCCAATGCGTTCGGACGGTTTCGCGCGGCGATTGTCCCTCGCGGAGGACGTCGCGTGCGCCGGCGAGGGGCGCGTCGCCTGCGCGTGTCTTCGCCCGCGCTTGAACCGGGTTCCCGGTCGAGAGCGGGTAGGCCGGATCCCGGATGGAGGTGGACTGACATGGCCATGCGAATGGACCGCCTGACGATAAAGAGCCAGGAGGCGCTCGGCGCGGCCGTGAGGCTCGCGGAGAAGTCGCACAACCCGGAGCTCACGCCCGAGCACGTGCTCTTCGCCTTCCTCGACCAGCCGGAGGGTCTCGCCTCCGCGCTCGTCGACAAGCTCGGCGCGCGGCCGGACGCGATCAAGTCCGCGCTCGAGGAGCACCTTGCGAACCTCCCGCGCGCGGAGGGCGGGGCGCTCTCGGAGTCGCCGCGCATGCGCGGATGCTTCGACCGCGCCTCGGACGAGGCCGAGCGGCTGAAGGACGAGTACATCTCGGCCGAGCACTTCCTGCTCGCGATCGCCGGCGAGAAGGAGGGGGTCGCGTCCTCGGTGCTGAAGCAGTCCGGCGTCACGCCGGACGGACTCTACCGCGCCCTCTCCGAGATCCGCGGCGGCGCCCGCGTCCAGGACCAGTCCCCCGAGGAGAAGTACCAGGCCCTCAAGCGCTACGCGCGCGACCTGACCGAGCTCGCCCGCAAGGGCAAGCTCGACCCGGTCATCGGCCGCGACGAGGAGATACGCCGCGTGATGCAGGTCCTCTCGCGGCGGACGAAGAACAACCCCGTCCTGATCGGCGAGCCCGGCGTCGGGAAGACCGCCATCGCCGAGGGCCTCGCCCGCCGCATAGTCGCCGGCGACGTGCCCGAGGGGCTCAAGCGCAAACGCGTGGTGGCGCTCGACATCGGCTCGCTCGTCGCCGGGACAAAGTTCCGCGGCGAGTTCGAGGAGCGCGTGAAGGCCGTCCTCCGCGAGATCGAGTCCGCCGAGGGCGAGGTGGTGCTCTTCATAGACGAGCTCCATACCATAGTGGGTGCGGGCGCGGCCGAGGGCGCGCCCGACGCCTCGAACCTGCTCAAGCCCGCGCTCGCGCGGGGGGACCTCCGCTGCATCGGCGCGACCACGCTCGACGAGTACCGCAAGCACGTGGAGAAGGACGCCGCGCTCGAGCGTCGCTTCCAGCCGGTCTACATCGGCGAGCCGACGGTCGAGGACACGATCGCCATCCTGAGAGGGCTGAAGGAGCGCTACGAGGTGCATCACGGCGTGCGCATCAAGGACACCGCGCTCGTGGCCGCCGCGACGCTCTCGCATCGCTACATCACGGACCGGTTCCTTCCCGACAAGGCCATCGACCTGATCGACGAGGCCGCGTCGAGGCTTCGCATCGAGATCGACTCGATGCCGCAGGAGCTCGACAGCATCGAGCGGCGGATCACGCAGCTCGAGATCGAGCGACAGGCCCTCAGGAAGGAGAAGGACGAGGCCTCGAGGGAGCGGCTCGAGAAGCTCGAGGCCGAGCTCGCGGACCTCAGGGAGCAGTCCTCCGAGATGAAGGTCCACTGGGAGAACGAGAAGGAGGCCATCCACGCCATCCGCGACACGAAGGCGGCCATCGAGGACGTCAAGGCCGAGTACGAGCGCGCCGAGCGGCAGGGCGACCTCAACCGCGCGGCCGAGCTCCGCTACGGGAAGCTGACCGAGCTGGAGCAGCGTCTCGTCGAGGAGAATGAGCGCCTCGCTGAGCTCCAGCAGGACCGGCAGATGCTCAAGGAGGAGGTCGACGAGGACGACATCGCGACCGTCGTGTCGTCGTGGACGGGCATCCCGGTCTCTCGGATGCTCGAGGGCGAACGGGAGAAGCTGCTCAATATGGAAGAGCGGCTGCACGACCGGGTCGTCGGCCAGGACGACGCCATCAAGCTGGTCTCGGACTCGGTGCGCCGGGCGCGTGCGGGGCTTCAGGATCCCAGACGGCCGATCGGCTCGTTCGTCTTCATGGGGCCGACCGGCGTCGGGAAGACCGAGCTCGGGCGCGCACTGGCGGAGTTTCTCTTCGACGACGAGGACGCGATGGTGCGCATCGACATGTCCGAGTTCATGGAGAAGCACTCCGTCGCTCGACTGATCGGCGCGCCTCCGGGCTACGTCGGCTACGAGGAGGGCGGTTATCTGACGGAGGCCGTACGGCGCCGTCCGTACTCC
>WJLY01000321.1 GCA_014728245.1 Candidatus Effluviviaceae Genus IV sp. | reverse complement strand
GGAGACCTACGCCCGCATCGTGGAGGAGTATCCCGGCACGGACGAGGCGGACGTCGCCTCGACCGAGGCGGCGGCGCTGGGCCAGTAGCCCGGGGAGGCGACCAGTGGCCACCGGTCTTCTGGGCGGCACCTTCGACCCGATACACATGGCTCACCTGATCATGGCCGAGGCGGCCATCGAGGACCTCGATCTCGACCGCGTGATCCTCGTCCCGTCGGGAGTCCCGCCCCACAAGACGGGCCGCCCGATCTCCGCCGCCGAGCACAGGATCGAGATGGTGCGGCGCGCAATCTCGGACGATCGGCGCCTGGAGGTGTCCGAACTCGAGACCGGGAAGTCGTCTCCTTCCTACACGGTAGACACGGTGCGCGAGTTCGGGAAGCGCCTCCCCGAGGGGGAGCGGCTTCACTTCATAATGGGCGCCGACAGCCTCGCGCAGTTCTTCACGTGGAAGGATCCCCTGGCGCTTCTCGCGGCGTGCGAGTTCGCGGTCGCGCCGAGACCGGGTGTCGAGATAGGTGACGCGGACCCCAGGATCGCATCCAGGGCCCACGTCCTCCGCGCGCCCATGATCGGTATTTCCTCCAGTGACATACGGAAGCGGGTCGCGGAGGGACGCACGATCCGCTACCTGGTTCCTCCGAGCGTATCAGCCTACATAGCCGAGAAGAAGCTCTACACATGACCGGAAAGCAGCAGGAGAGCCGCGCCGTGCCGACGGTGTGTCTGATCGATGGTACTGCGCTGGCCTACCGATCGCACTACGCGTTCATCAGGCGCCCGCTCACCAATTCGAGCGGGACGGAGGTCAGCGCGCTCTTCGGGTTCGCCGACAAGCTGCTCTCTCTGCTCGAGGAGCTCGAGCCGGACTACGTCGCGGTCGCCTTCGACACGGCGGAGCCGACCTTCCGGCACGAGACCTACGAGGACTACAAGGCGACCCGCGAGGGCCCGCCGGACGTGATGATCGAACAGCTGCCCGCGATCGCCGAGTTCGTGGAGCTTCTGGGCGTGCGCGTCCTCGAGCTCCCTGGCTACGAGGCGGACGACGTGATCGGGACGCTGGCCCTCCGGGCCCACGGCCGCGGAATGGAAGTCGTCATCGCGGCGGGAGACAAGGACTTCTTCCAGCTGGTCAGGGACGGAATCACGGTACTGGACCCCTACAAGAAGGTCGAGTACACGCCCGACGTCGTGCGGGAGAAGTTCGGAGTTTCCCCCGAGAAGGTGGTCGAGGTGCTCGGGCTCATGGGTGACGCTTCCGACAACGTGCCCGGCGTTCCCGGGATAGGGAAGAAGACCGCGCTCGACCTGATCGGGAAGTACGGGACGCTCGAAGACGTGCTCTCCAACACGGGGGAGATATCGGGTCCGAAGAGGAGGCAGAACCTCGAGGAGCACGCGGACGACGCGAGGCTCAGCCGCGAGCTCGTGACGATCGACCCCGACGCGCCCGTGGGTGTCGAGGTCGAGGACCTGGAGCGCGGGCGCGTCGACGTCGAGGGCGCGGCGGAGTTCCTGCGGGAGTGGGAGCTTCCCTCGCTGCTCGATCGCGTGATACCCAGGGGCGGAGACGGGAAGACGACCTACAGAATGGTGACCTCCGAGCGGGAGCTGGCTGAGCTTGCTGAGCTTCTCTCGTCGTCCGGCGGTTTCGTGGTCGATCTCGAGACCACGTCTCTCGATCCGCTTTCCGCTGAGATCGTCGGCATCGCCGTCGCCGCGGACGATGAGACCGCCTGGTACGTGCCCGTGGGGCACGCGAGCGGCCGGGGTATCGAGCGGGAGAAGGCGCTCGAGAAGCTGGCGCCGCTTCTTGCCGACGAGTCGGTCCCCAAGGTGGGGCAGAACCTGAAATTCGACTGCGAGGTCCTGAGTCATAGCGGCGTCGATCTGTCGCCTATTCACTTCGACACGATGGTGGCGTCGTATCTTCTCGATCCGAACAGACGCCAGCACGGACTCGGCGCGCTGGCGCTGGAACACCTGAACCGCCGGGTCGTCCCGATCGAGGACCTGATCGGAAAGGGAAGATCTCAGATCACATTCGACGAGGTGTCGGCGGAGGCCGCGCGAGACTACGCGTGCGAGGACGCGGAGGTGACGTTCAAGCTCTGGAAGCGCCTTCGCCCCGCGGTCGAGGAGGCCGGGCTTCTGGATCTCCTTCGGGACGTGGAACAGCCGCTCATACCGATTCTGGCGGCGATGGAGCTAAAGGGGGTCAGGCTCGACACCGGTGTGCTCGACGATCTCTCGGAGGAGTTCGGCGGCGACATCGAGGGACTGAGAAGCAGGGTCTGGGAACTCAGCGGCTCGGAGTTCAATCTCGACTCGCCTAGACAGGTGGCGAACGTGCTGTTCGAGCGTCTGGGTCTCCCGAAAGGGAGGAGAACCAAGACGGGCTACTCGACCGACACGAGGGTGCTCGAGCGCCTGTGCGACGTCCACGAGGTGCCGCGGTTGCTGCTGGAGTACCGGAAGCTCATGAAGCTCAAGGCCGGCTATCTCGACGCGCTGCCCAGGCTGGTTCACCCGGAGACAGGGCGCGTTCACACGTCGTTCAATCAGACCGTGGTCTCGACCGGCCGGCTGTCGAGCAGCGACCCCAATCTTCAGAACATACCCATGCGGACGAAGCTGGGCAGGAAGATCAGAGAGGCGTTCGTCGCCGACGAGGGCAAGGTGCTCCTCTCCGCAGACTACTCCCAGATCGAGCTCAGGATCATGGCGCACCTCTCCGGCGACGAGAACCTGCGTGACGCCTTCGAGCGGGGCCTCGACTTCCACCGCGCCACGGCGGCGCTCATCTTCGGCAAGGAGGAGAGCGATGTCGAGCCGGGCGAACGGGACTGGGCCAAGACCGTCAACTTCGGCATCATGTACGGCATGAGCCAGTACGGCCTTTCGCGCCAGCTCGGCATCCCCGTGGAAGACGCGGCCGTCTTCATCGAGAAGTACTTCGATACCTATCCGCGCGTCAGGGAGTACACTGACCGGATCGTGGCGGAGGCGGAGGAGACCGGCTGCGTGCGCACGATGCTGGGGCGAAGGCGGCCGATCAGCGGGCTATCGGCGGACAACTCGATGGCGAGCGCGCTCGCGAGAAGGGCCGCGGTGAACACGCCCATCCAGGGAAGCGCCGCCGATCTGATCAAGGTCGCCATGATCGGCGTCGAACGCCGGATCCGGGAGGAGCGCCTGCCGTGCGACATGGTCCTCCAGGTGCACGACGAGCTGGTCTTCGAGGTCGACTCAGGGCGCGTGGAGGACGTGGAGCGGGCGGTGCGCGACGAGATGGAGCATCCGAGGGGATTCGACCTCTCCGTTCCGGTCGTCGTGAATTTCGGGCGGGGCGTGAACTGGCTCGAGGCGCACTAGGAGGCCGGGTTGTACCGTATCGGCGTGACCGGAGGGATTGCGAGCGGCAAGAGTCTCGTTTCGCGCATGCTCGGCGAGCTGGGCGCGCACGTGATCGAGGCCGACGGGGTCTACGGGGAGCTCGTGCGACCGGGAAGCCCACTTCTGGACGAGCTGGCGAAGGAGTTCGGTGAAGAGACAGTCGCCCGGGACGGTTCGCTCAGGAGAGCCGTCCTGGCCGAGAGAGCATTCGGAACCGTGTCCGGCCTCCGGCGCCTGAACGAGATCACGCATCCGCCGCTCACCGCCGAGATCGAGCGCAGGCTGAAGGAGCTCGAACGGGAAGATCCCAGGGGCGTGGCGGTCGTCGACGCGGCGCTCCTCCCGGACTGGGAGATCTCACGGTCACTCGACCTCACTGTGGCGGTGACGGCTCCTGTGGAGACGAGGGTCGTGAGGATGAAGGAGGAGGGCCTCTCCGAGGCCCAGGCCCGGGCGCGGGTGGAGGCGCAACGTCCGGACGAATGGTACGCGGAGCGCGCCGATGTCGTGATCACAAACGCGGGAACGAAGGAGGAGCTGGGCGAAAAGGTCGCCACGCTCTGGAGGCGAGTCACGTCAGAAGGAAGGACGGAGAAGCGATGAACGAGCTCGAGAGGAGACTGGACGGGATGGTAGAGAGGCTCAAAGAGCTCGAGGACTATCTTTGACGTCGCGGGCAAGGAGGAGAAACGCCGCAAGCTCGCGGAGGAGACCGCCGACCCCGGGTTCTGGAACGATCCCGAGAGCGCCAGGCGGGTGATGGACGAGCTGGGCGCGCTCGGGGACTGGATCGAGCCGCTCAGGAAGCTCCGCGGTCGCTGTGAAGATGCCCGCGTGCTGATAGAGCTGGCGGAGGAAGAGGGCGGCGACGCCGAGCTGGAAGCCGAGAAGCTCCTGGAATCGACAGAGGACGCTCTTCGCGGGCTCGAGCTTCGCAAGATGCTGTCCGGGAAGGACGACGAGCGGAACGCGATCGTGTCGATCCACGCCGGAGCCGGCGGCACCGATTCGCAGGACTGGGCTCAGATGCTCCTCAGGATGTACCTCGCCTGGGCCGAGAGGCGCGGGCTCGAGGTGGAGATGATGGACGCCCAGCCCGGGGAGGAGGCCGGGCTCAAGAGCGCCACGTTCCTCGTCAGGGGCGCGTACGCGTTCGGCCACATGCGCGCCGAGACGGGAGTGCACAGGCTGGTCAGGCTGTCGCCGTTCGACGCCGCCCACAGGCGCCACACGTCGTTCGCCTCGGTGGCGGCCTATCCGGAGATAGACGACAGCTCCGAGATAGAGATCCGCGACGCCGATCTCAAGCTCGACTTCTTCCGCGCGAGCGGCCCGGGGGGCCAGCACGTGAACAAGAGCTCGACCGCGGTGAGGATCACGCACGTGCCCACCGGCATCGTGGTGTCCTGCCAGGAGGAGCGCTCCCAGTTCCGCAACAGGGAGAACGCGATGAAGGTGCTCCGGTCGAAGCTGTATGCGATGCGCGAGCAGGAGCGTCGAAAGGAGCAGGAGGAGGCTCACGGAGAGAAGATGGAGATAGCGTGGGGCAGCCAGATCCGCTCCTACGTTCTGCATCCCTATCAGATGGTCAAGGACGTCAGGACGTCGGTCGAGCGTTCCGACGTCGAACGCGTCCTCGACGGCGACATAGACGAGTTCATAGAGGCGTACCTGAAGCAGACGGAGTAGCCGGGGACGTTGACTGCGCGGCCACAGGTGCTATAACCGTTCACCGTGAGCACGCCCCGGGCGGCGCGAGTCGGTCGCCCGGCGGGCGAGCCGTGCCGCGACGAACGGCGCAGCAGCGCGCAGACGACGTGGCCGTGAACGGCGCACGAGGATCAGGAGGGACCACTTGGAGAGGGAGGAGAGCACCGCCGCCGAGGCCATGCGGGAGCACGAGGCCGAGCTGCGCAGGCGCGGCATAGACCCCTACCCCCGCACGTTCGAGCGCACGCATACGTCGGCCGAGGTCGCCGGCGGCTTCGACAGCCTGGAAGGCACCGAGGTGGTCGTGGCCGGCAGACTCGCGGCCGCCAGGGGGCACGGGAAGGCCGCCTTCGGCGATCTGCACGACGTAGACGGCCGCATCCAGATCTACGTCCGGAAGGACGAGGTGGGCGACGAGGCGTTCGAGCTCTGGAAGCTCGTGGACGTGGGAGACATTCTGGGCGCGCGCGGCGAGGTCATGAAGACCAGGACCGGAGAGGTCAGTATCAGGGTGGCAGAGCTTACCCTGCTCGCCAAGGCGCACATGCCTCTCCCGGAGAAGTGGCACGGCCTCAGAGACAAGGAGGCCAGGTACCGGCAGCGTTACCTCGACCTCATAGCGAACGAGCAGTCGCGCGACGTCTTTCTCAGGCGCAGCCGCATCCTGAGCGCGGTGCGCGGCTTCCTGGAGGAACGCGGATTCGTGGAGGTGGAGACTCCCGTTCTTCAGCCTGTCTACGGGGGCGCCTTCGCGCGTCCCTTCGTGACGCACCATCACGCGCTCGACCGCGATCTCTATCTTCGCATCGCCGACGAGCTGTACCTCAAGCGCCTGATCGTCGGCGGCCTGGAGCGCGTCTTCGAGATCGGGAAGGACTTCAGGAACGAGGGCGTAGACAGGACGCACAGCCCCGAGTTCACGCAGCTCGAGCTCTATCAGGCGTACGCCGACTACAACGACATGATGGCTCTGACCGAGGAGCTGGTCGTGCGGGCGGCGGAGGCGGTTGGCGGCGGAACCGCGATTCCCTGGCAGGGCGACGAGATAGACCTCAGTCCCCCGTGGAAGCGGCTTCGCGTCGCGGACGCGGTCGCGGAGCGCCTGGATCTTCCACCGGAGCACGGCCTCGAGGAGGCGGCGAGGGCCGCCGTGGAGCGGGGCGTTGAGCTTCCCGAGCCTCTGAGCGAGGGCGCGCTCGCCGAGAAGGTTCTTGACGCGCTTGTCGAGCCGGAGCTTCTGGAGCCGACCTTCCTGGTCGACTACCCGCTCGAGATCTCGCCACTGGCGAAGACTACGCCGGATGATCCCGCCACGGTGGAGAGGTTCGAGTTCTTCATCGGGGGGCTCGAGCTGGGCAATTCCTTCACCGAGCTCAACGATCCCCGCGAGCAGCGCGCGCGCTTCGAGTACCAGGTGGAGAAACGGGAGGGCGGAGACGTGGAGGCGCACGGAATGGACGAGGACTTCATCGCGGCGCTCGAGTACGGCATGCCGCCGACCGGCGGCCTGGGCATAGGACTCGACCGCCTCGTGATGCTCCTCACGGATCAGAGGAACATCCGGGACGTGATCCTCTTCCCGACGATGCGTCCGGAGGAATAGCTTGTCGTTCGAGTGGTTCGTGGCGCTGCGCTATCTCAGAGCGAAGCGCAAGACCAGGTTCATATCGATAATCACTTTCATCTCCGTGGCCGGCGTGGCCGTCGGCGTCATGGCGCTCACCGTCGTGCTGGCCGTGATGAACGGTTTCGAGAGCGAGATCCACGAGCGCATCATCGGCATCAACGCCCACGTGATCGTCCTGCGATACGGGAACGAGCCCATTGCCGGGTACGAAGACCTCGCCGACCGGATCGAGGACCACCCGGACGCCGTGGCCGCGGCGCCCTTCACCTACACGAAGGCCGTGGTGAGAGGATTCGGCGGGGCCGACGCGGCGGTAGTGCGGGGCGTCGACGTCGAGCGCGAGTCGCGCGTGACCGAGCTTCTGGCCAACATGGACCCCCCGCTGCCGGATCTTGGGACGCCCGAGGGAGCGACCCCCAGGATCGTGCTGGGCGACGAGCTGGCGAAGCGGCTTCGCATCACGCTGGGGGACACCGTGGCCGTGACGTCGCCCTTCGACTACGTCATGACCCCGATGGGCGTCATGCCGACCGTCCGCCGGTTCGAGGTAGCGAGCCTCTACAGTTCAGGGATGTACGAGTACGACCAGTCGCTCGCCTACATCGACCTCGAGGAATCCCAATCGATGTTCGGGCTGGGGAACGGGGTCGTGGGCATATCGGTCAAGATCGAGGACCCGTACGACGCTCCAGCGGCGGCCGCGCGGATAATCGAGTCGATCGGTGGTTTCCCTTACAGGGCGAACAACTGGATCGAGCTCAACAGGAACCTCTTCACCTGGATGAGGACCGAGAAAAAGGTCATGTTCTGGATACTGTCGCTCATCATCATGGTGGCCGCCTTCAACATCGCGAGCACGCTGATAATGGTGGTCATGGAGAAGACCAAGGACATCGGTATCATGAAGTCGATGGGGGCTACCGCCAGGTCGGTGCTGCGGATATTCGTGTTCGAGGGGCTGGTGATCGGCGCTGCCGGGACGTTCGTCGGGAGCGTGGCGGGCTACATTCTGGCGAGGTTGCTGGACCGATACCAGTTCGTGACGCTGCCGGGAGACGTCTATCCCATCGAGACGCTGCCGGTCGAGATGCACGGGATAGACTTCGCGCTGGTAGCGGCGGCCGCGATGGCGATCACTTTCGCCGCCGCGGTCTATCCGTCCTGGCAGGCGGCCAGGCTTGAGCCGGTCGAGGCCATAAGGCGGGAGTGACCAGAGGTGGAAGGCTCCGGACAGATGCTGCTCCTCGAGGGCGTGACCAAGACGTTCCAGACGGGACCGGAGCGACTCGAGGTGCTGCGCGGCACCGACCTCCATATAGGGAGGGGCGAGATCGTCGCCATCGTCGGGCCCTCCGGCGTGGGCAAGAGTACGCTCCTCCACATCATGGGAGCCCTGGACCGCCCGACCTGCGGCAGCGTGAGGCTCGACGGAACCGACGTCTTCTCGCTCGACGACGTGGCCCGGGCGGCGTTCCGCAACCGCACCGTCGGTTTCGTCTTCCAGTTCCATCACCTGATGAGGGAACTAACGGCCCTGGAGAACGTGATGATGCCGCTTCTGATCGGCGGCCGACCGACGGAGAGCGCGGCGCGGAGGGCGCGGGAGCTCCTGGGCGCCGTCAGGCTGGAGGAACGAGCCGGACACAAGCCGGGAGAGCTGTCCGGCGGGGAGGAGCAGCGCTGCGCCGTAGCGAGGGCGCTCGCGGCGGGGCCGCTTCTGATTCTCGCGGACGAGCCGTCGGGCAATCTCGACAGGGCCTCGAGCGAGGAGCTGCACGATCTGATCTGGCGGCTGCGCGAGACGATGGGCCAGACCTTCGCGATCGTCACGCACAATGAGGATCTCTCGCGCAGGGCCGACCGGGTGATTCCCCTCCGCGACGGGCGGGTGGCGGACAGCGTCGAGGAGGCAGCGTGATCTGCGCCGAGTGCGGCGAGAGAGAGGCCGCCATCACGTACACCGAGGTGCGGGACGGCGAGCTGTGCGCGCTCCGACTCTGTGAGGAGTGCGCCAGAAGGCGCGGCGTGGGCGAGGGTCTGTCGTCGTTCGCCGGCCCTCTGGTCAGCATTCTGATGGGTCTCCTCGAGGAGTCGCTGGCGCCGGCCCGGGCGGGCGGCGGACGCTCGGCCGACTGCCCGCAGTGCGGGCTCTCGTACTCCGAGTTCCGCCGTTCAGGAAGGCTGGGCTGCCCGGCGTGCTACGAGTCGTTCGAGGGAGAGCTCGAGCCGCTCCTCCGGCGCGTGCACGGCGCGACGACGCACGTGGGGGAGCACCCGCCGGAGCTTTGCGGGGCGGCGTCCCGGAGACGGGAGCTGGCCGGGCTCCGGTCCGAACTCGCGCGCGCGGTCGAACGCGAGGAATACGAGCGGGCGGCCGAGCTCCGGGACGAGATAAGGGCGCGGGAGGAAGCTTCCGATGTTCTCGATTGAGACGCTGCCCGGAAGGCCGGTACGCTGGCTGGAGAGCGAGGGGCCCAGGTGCGACGTGGTCCTGTCCACGAGAGTGAGGCTCGCGCGGAATCTGCCGGAGCACACGTTTCCCGAGCGCGCGTCGGACGCGGAGCTCTCGGAGGTGCTCGACAAGGTGC
>WJLY01000320.1 GCA_014728245.1 Candidatus Effluviviaceae Genus IV sp. | reverse complement strand
GTCGAGGACGGTCTCGCAGGCCCGGCCGAGGCGGCCGGGGAGCTTCCGGAAGGCCCGCCCGACGAGGGCGAGCAGGCCGAGGCGCCGGGAATCGAGCTCGTGCAGAACGAGAGGGTCGACAAGTGGTTGACCTACTTCACCGGCAAGGGGCGACGGGAGATGGAGAAGTGGCTCGGGCGCACCGGCCGATACCGTTCGATGATCGAGAGGGAGCTGGACGCGGCGGGTCTTCCCAGAGAGCTTCTCTACCTGGCGATGATAGAGAGTGGGCTGAATCCCAACGCCTACTCGCGTGCCCACGCGGCAGGCATGTGGCAGTTCATAGCCAGTCGGGCGAGGATGTGCGGCCTCAGAGTCGACTGGTGGGTCGATGAGCGCCGCGATCCGCTCAAGGCCACGAAGGCCGCATGCACATACCTGCGCGAGCTGTACGACATGTTCGGCGACTGGGAGCTCGCGCTGGCGGGCTACAATTCCGGCGAGGGAAGAGTGGCGCGCGCCCGGAAGAGGCGGCCCGCATGCGAGGACTACTGGTGCCTCGACCTGCCTCGGGAGACCGAGAATTTCGTCCCGAAGTTCATGGCGGCGATGATGATAGGCACAGACCCCGAGGCGTACGGGTTCACCGACGTTGAGCCGGAGCCGCCGATTGAGCACGAGAGTGTCGACGTCGACAACGCGACAGATCTGACTTTCATAGCCGAGGCCGTGGGGCTGAGCGAGAGTAAGATCAAGGAGCTGAACCCCGCGCTGCGCAGATGGTGCACGCCTCCGGCCGAAGGGCCCGTGACGGTCAACGTTCCACCGGGCACCGGCGAGCAGTGCCTGGCCGCGCTGGCGAGCGTTCCCGAGAGCGAGCGTGTTACGTGGCACAGGCACCGGGTCGCGCGCGGCGAGAATCTGAGCGTGATAGCGTCGGCCTACGACACGAGCGTCAGAGCGATCCTGCAGGTCAACAGCCTGCGCGACCCCGACCGCATCCGGGCCGGGGAGCACCTGATCATACCGGTCGGTCCCGGAGCGGGCGGCAGCCGATACGCCGACAGCGGCGGGACGATACTGCACCGCGTGTCGCGAGGCGACACGATCTTTTCGATCGCGCGGCGCTACGGCAAGCGCACCGTGGACGTCCTCCAGTGGAACGGCCTGGGTTGGGACTCGAAGATCTACCCGGGCGACGTCATAACCATTCACAGCATGTAGAGCGCGGCGGATTGCGGGCCGGCCGAACGAACGCCCGCGGAGTCCAAAGAAGAAGCCCCGGGGCGCCGGCCCCGGGGCTTCCTTCTTGCGTTCTCAGCGTGGTGGTCTGCCCGGCCGTTCGGCCTGACGGCTATTCTCTCAGTCTGACGATTGTCGGAGTGACGGTAGCTGTCCGAGCCTTCTCCCCGGTCGACTGCAGGTCCGACACGATCGCCCTGATGATGTAGTCGGAGGTCGTGGCCATCTCCCACGAGCTCCAGTCCCACCTGAAGCTCCGGGAGTCTATGGGCTCGTCGACGTCGATCCCGATGATCGGGCTGTTCCTGTTGAGGAACTCGATTCCCGCGAAGAACTGCTTGTCAGGGAAGTCGTCGTTGCTCGTGATGTTGATCGCATTGGCGAAGTAGAACGTGACGAGCGAGTCCTCGGGGCACGTGTTGTCCGCGAACGGAGTGTAGCCCGTGTTCGCCGTCACTCCTGGACGCATCTCCTCGTTGGGCTTCCAGACGAACGCGAGGAAGGGGTCGGTCGTCGGCGCCTGCGGGTTCTCGTCGTTAACGATGCCGTCGTTCATGTTGAAGATCCCCATGCCGATGATGAAGTTCGCCCACGGAGGCGCCTGGAACATCACGGCCAGTTTCATCCCCTGCTGCCCGCTCACGCTGTTTCCGATGTAACCGTAGTCGCCGTCCTCGTAGGAGATCGTGGTCTCGCGGCCCGCGGCCGCCCAGTTGATCTGAAACCTCTCGGACGACCGGTTGCCGGCTTCGTCCATAGATTCCATGTAGTACGTGACGATCGAGTCGGGGTTGGTCGTCGTCAGCGGCGGGCTCGTCATGGGAACCCAGAACTTGACGGTGTCGGGCTCGCCGGGGGCGCCCGAGATCAGTGAGTCCCTGTCGGCCACGAACTGGTTGATCCCGTATCTGACACGGGCCAGCGAGTACGTCGTGTCCGTTCGGCCCAACGCCGTCACGGCCGGCAGACCGGTCGTCCACATGACCGTCGGCACGCCGCCCACGTCAACCGTGTCGATCTGAGCGTCTATGATGTCGTCGAAGAAGACGATCGGCGGCGTAGCGTCAAAGACCATGTTGACCACCAGGTCCTGGTCGGCCCGGTTGCCGTAGAGGTCGGTGACGGTGGCCCGGATCTCCTTGGCGCCCTCTTCTCCCAGATTCACGTCCGGTACCGTAAAGCGTCCCAGACCGCCTTCGCCGGGAGCGGGCGGATAGGCCACGGCGCTGCCCTTCGACTCGCCGTTAACATCGACCTCGATCGTGGCGCCGACCTCGGCCCGACCTCGAATATCGATGATCTGGCTGTTCAGCGCGACGCCGTCGGGAGGATTGGTGATCCGGCTTCCCGTCGGGGGCTCCTCGTCCGCTTCCATCAGATCCTTCGCGCATCCGCCTGAGAGCAAGAGCCCCGCAAACAGAGCGAGAAGCATCAGGGGGGGTAGCCAACGTCCCAGATGCCTCGTCATCTCATTGTTCTCCTTCTTCGCTGCGCGGGCACACTATAACGTACAGGCCCGCTCGTCCTCGTGCAGGTACCTTTCTCTATCCAATCTACTCCAATATCGCCCGCGCTGCAAGGGCCCGCGGCCGCTAGAACGTGTAGGAGGCCGAGACCCTGTGACTGGAATCGAGGTACTCGTGCTTCCCGAAGGCGTAGTCGACGCTGAATCCGGCCAGAGCCAGCCCGGCTCCGGCGGTCAACTGGCCCATGGCGAAGCCGCCCCTCACGCCGACCTTTTCGTCGTACACGAACTCCACGCCGTAGTGCGTGTCGGCCGACACCGAGCCCGCGTGATACTGGTCAGCCAGAGCGCGGTTCTCGAACCTGAAGTCCGCGTCAGCGGCGAGCGTCAGCACGCCGCCCATCGAGGGCATGTGGAATCGCTGAGCCACACCGAGCTTCGCGGTCGGCGCTATCGTCTCGCGCTCTTTCGTGTCCCACGAGAGGAAGGTCGTCGTCGCGTCCTGGATGTTCGCCGCGATCGTCGTCCCCTCAAGGACGTCGAACTTGGCGCCCAGATCGAAGCCCGCTCCGTAGCACGCGAAATCGGCGATGCTCTTCATGATGAGCTTCAGGCTGCCCCCCAGACGGAGCCGGTCCGTTACGCGCCTGCCGTAGGAGACGAACATCGCGGACTCGGAGTCGCTCTCCCACGAGATCCTGGAGGCGTCGTATATGATCC
>WJLY01000319.1 GCA_014728245.1 Candidatus Effluviviaceae Genus IV sp. | reverse complement strand
CCGTGTCCCGTGTAGTTGATGATGCTCCTGCCCTCATTGAGGGCGTTCGTCACCTGGGACGCGGACGCCGAAGGATCGTAGATCTGATCGACTTCCGTGTACGTGAAACCGAGGAGGTCGGTCCGGATGTTGTCCATGTGCTCCCAGTCGTACTCGCCGTCGTCGCCCGTACCCTCGTCGGACGCAATGCCGGTTCCCTTGTGGTACCAACCGGCGCCAGACTGCGGGAGCTTCTCGTACTCAACGGAACGAAGCACCTGGGTATCGACCTCAGAACCGCTCTCCGCCGAGAACCTGCCGACGAAGAGGTCCGGGTAGCTGTCGCTTCCCGCGACCAGCGAGTAGCTGGGGTCGGACGCTCCACCGCCGCCCGTTAGCGTCGGGACCTGAGCCGCGTCGCCGACGAGAAGCACGAACGCCAGTCCGTTCGTGTCGTAGTAGTTCTGTATGTAGCTCTGGATGCCGCTGGCCGTGCCGCCCGCCGTCGTCACGCTCACCATCTCACAGGGCACGCCCATCTGCTTCTTCCACTCCACGAACGGCTCCATGTTCGTCATGAAGCTGTCGTAGCAGATGACGAGCATGTTCCCCACCTCGCCCACGGAGGAGTAGCGGAGCTCGGGAGCGGCGCCGTAGTTGAGGAAGTGGCTCTCGTAGATCCGTCTGAACTCCTCGACGACCTTGACCGGTCTGCGGTCAAGCACATTGGCCTTGCCGGGGCCGGCCGGCGTCACCTCGATGACGATGCGGTCGTATACCCTCAGGGTCTGCGTCGCGGGATTATAGCGGAACGGGTTCACCACGACGGTCAGGCCGCGGACATCGCGCATGATGTAGGGCTTCCGCGCGTAAGCCAGCTTCTCCGGGTACCAGGCGTCCTCGTCGTACAGAGGACTGAAGGCGTAACGCACCGTCGCCGGGTCGATGTTGCGGGTGATAACACCCTTCGACGGAGCCACGCTCATGTCGGGAACGTCCACGTAGTGCGACGAGAGAACGCGCACGCTCATCTCGGCGTCGTCCGGGATGACTATGCTGCGGGCGATGTCCGGGAGGCCCGGGTACCCGCGCTCCTGCATGTTGCTCTCGCCGTCGAGGAGAATCTCGTGATACACCTCTCCGTCTATCTCGACGGACTCGGCCGAGAAGGTCCCGATTCGGTACTCGATGACCGTGCGATCGGCCGTCGACTCCACGAGAGAGACGTCATGCCCGTCGAAGTACGAATCGACGGCGACGGTCTCCGCCGAGGCCACTGAGAAGGAAAGGACAACCAACGCGAGGAGTGCGAGGCTCGCTCTGCCCAAAACATACCTCCATTGGAGTAAGGCTCGCATGCACCATTCCGCAGAGCGGCGGGGGGCCGCCTACAGGTCCAATATACACTAACACATGTCTGCCCCAACTGGCCCTGTTCAGGCCTGGAGCAGCGCGTGTTTCCGCTCCCTACTGTTTTGATGCAGAGGCGGAGACACGGATTGAAGCCTACTGACTCCATCTGCATTAATTATACCACAGATTTGCAATTTGTCATTGGAAAATCCCCGGAGTGCCTTGGCGAAGGGCCTCATAGGAGAGGCGCCCCGCGCTGTGGGCACGGGGCGCCCTCTCACTCTCCGGGCGCGTTCCGCCCGGAACCGCAGCCCGCGGTCGTTGGGGCGCGCATGCAGGCCCCGGCTGACCCGGCTCTTACTTCAGAAGCACCATCTTCGTCGTCGCGCCGTAATCAGACGCCTCCATCCGGCAGAAGTACACGCCCGACGCGACAGACGAGCCGCCGTCGTCACGGCCGTCCCACACTACCGTGTGGTAGCCGGCGTCCACCTCGCCGTCGACAAGCGTCCGCACGAGCCGACCGCTCACGTCGTACACGCGAAGCGCCACACGGCCGTCGGATGGCAGCCCGTAGCTCACCTCCGTCACGGGGTTGAACGGGTTCGGTGACACGCCATCCAGTACGTAACGCGAAGGCACAACCTCGCCCTCCGGTACCTCCGTCGGGCTGCCGCCGTAAACGTGCACGCACCACTCGTTCAGCGCGCCCGTGTCGTAACCAGCGTTGTCGCTCACCCAGAGCTCCCACTCGCCAGCGCTGCTCTCACCCGCGAAGTCGCTGAGTGAACCCGGACCGTCTACCACAAGCTCCGAGTCGTACCACCCAACGATATCATCCGAGCTCGAGCCCGTGCGGTTGTGCAGACGAACCGTAGTACCCTCGGGCGACGTCACCTCGACGATCAGGTCGCCGATGTACGTGTGCGTAAGGCTGACGTACACCTCGACGTCCGTTACCGTCAGATCGTCGGCCATCGTGGACGTGTCGTAAACGCCCGCGGGAGTGTCGTCGGGGATCGAGAGCGAAGGCGTGGAGCAAGTCTCCGCCTCTACCACCGGGTAGAGCATCATCCCGACGCCGCCAGTCACCTGACCTTCCTCGACAACAACGCCCTCGGCCTCACCCGTCGACCACCCATCCTTCGTCGCGCGAACAGTGTACGTGCCCGCGTAAAGAGCCTCGATCTCGAAGTGACCGGTTCCGTCAGTAACGCACGAACCGCCACCCGGGTAGGACGTCACAACGATACCGCTGTGGTCGCCCATACCCTCGAGGCACACCTGACCCGAGATACCGCCAGTAGGCGTAGACTCCTGCGCCGTCAGGTACACAACCGTGTTCTCCAGCAGGTTCTTCATCCCAGCAGACTCGCCGGCGAGGTAGTCGAACTCGAAGAACACGATCTGCCCGCTCGCGGGATCAGGGTTGTCGTCGTATACGATCACGCTGGAGCTACCCGGGTAGCTCGACCAGTCGCACACCATCGTCGCGTCCGTCGTCGGGATGCTCGCGTCCTGGTCACCGTAGTTCGAGTAGCTGAACGTGATGTCGCCGAGCGCGTTCGGGAAGCTCGTCACGGGGTGGGTCCCGTCGTGAACCGTCAGGTTGCCGCTCGAGTCGTGCTCCCAGTCAAGAACGTGAAGCACGTTCGCGCAGAACGAGGGGTACCCGGGGTACGACTGAGAGTCGTAAGCCAGCTCACCACCCTCGATCAGGAGCTTCCCGCCGCCCGCAACGTGGGCCTCCAGCGCCGCGCGGTAGTCCGCATCGGTCACGGGATTCGTGTTGTCGCCCGAGGAGTGCAGGATGAAGTCGTAGTTCATCCACGTCGCGGGATCGGTCGTCGCCATCGTCTCCTCGGTCACGTCGTAGCCCAGCTCCACAAGGTCAGCAGCGATCTGCGCCGAGGAGCGAGTCTCGTCCTCCGGGCCCTTCCAGACGTCGAGCACGTTCCCCGACTTGTCCATCTTGTACGT
>WJLY01000318.1 GCA_014728245.1 Candidatus Effluviviaceae Genus IV sp. | reverse complement strand
CCGGTCCGCATCCCGCTATGATGATGTCGAATGTGGCCCTCATCGCTCCCGCCGCGCCGATACCGGTCCTACTCGAGGACGATTCGGCCGAACGTGCCGGGATCGTAGTCGAGTGGCACCTGCCAGTTGACCGCGGCCGAGGCCCGCGGCTGCTTTCTTCGGAAGTTGAGTCCCCAAAAGACGTCGTCCTCGACCGCGCCCGCGAGAGTAGAGAACGCCGGCTCTCCGGGCGCCGACCCCCCTTCTACCTCAAGCGTCTCGAAAGGGATCACGATCTCGGCAATCCACCTGTCGTCGTCCCGGGACGTCGCGACGCCGTAGTCTCCGTTCCACTCAGGATAGGTCGTGTACCACATGGACTCGTCAAACGTGATCTTCTGATCGAAGATGGCGCCCTCCGGATTGACGTAGATCTGATAGACGACGAGTTCCTCTGTGTCAGGCTGTATGAAGAGCCCCACGCAGTCGTCCATGTAGACCGCGCCGTCACGCTCGGACGCCGACGCGACGAGCTCGTCCATCTCGCTCTCCTCACATACCGCCGTCACGAGCAGGTTCTCCCCGTCGTGCGCGAAGTGGAACCGGGTACGGTCGCTGACCGGTTCGTAACCCTCAGCCTGATACAGCTCCTCAACCACCGCGCCACGCTCGCCGATAAACGCGTCGACTTCCCCGTCGAGGCTGAGCGACTCTGACACGAGCGGCGCGTCGACGCGGCGGACGATCCTCGCCGGCTTCCGCACCTCGAGGAGACGTCCGTCCGAGAGCGGATACTCGAGCGAGACGGACGGCGCGGGGTAGATCGCCCCGGAGCGCGAGGCGGTGCACTCGAGGTCGCTCGCGTCCCCCGGCGGGATGCTGTAGCCGAGCGACGCCGGGCTGACGTCCCATTGCTCGGGCACGTCCCACTCGGCCCGGCCGTCGAGCGATCTGTCGCGCACGTTCTCGATGGAGATGGTCACATCGAGGGGAGCGCGCTTCTCGGTAACGATGAACTCGCTCACGCCGACCAGGTCGTCTTCTATCATCGCGATCTCGTCCAGGAGGTCGACCGTGACGAAGTCCCGGGGGTAGGTCTCGCCGGTGTCGACGTTGTGCACAGTCAGCTCATACCCGTCGGAAGTGACATCCACCATTGCGAACTGGAAGAAGAGCCCCCTGAGTTCGGGCTGGGGCGCGCTCTGATCGAACCCTCCGCCCGAGCTCCCTATCGTCGTGTAGTCGATGCCCTCGTACTCGGCCGCAAAATAGTGGTGGTAGTGCCCGCAGAACACTGCATCGACGCTATGGTCGACGAGCATTGCGTGCAGGTTGTCATCCTTCCCTCTCCTGAGAGTCCGGTCCCAGAGCGGCTTGTGGAAGAAGACGAAGATGTTGTCCGCCTGAGCGTTGGTCAGATCGTTCATCAGCCAGCTCGCCTGGCTGAGGCCCATCCTGGCCCACGTGTTGATGCGGCTGTTGTCCAAGATGACGAAATGCGTGTTCTCGTGGTCGAAGGAGTAGAAGGGATCGCGGCCCGTCCTGTCGACGTAGATCTTCTCGGACTCGTCGTCCCAGATGTCGTGGTTCCCCGGCGTCATGTGCACGGGCGCCTCGATCATGCGGAGCATCGCGAGGACGGAGTCCCACTCGGCGTGAGCTCTCGCGTAGTCCTCGCCGTAGCCCTCGATGTGATCGCCGACCGTGACCACAAGATCCGGTTCCCGGGCGTTGATGGCCTCGATGACCCTCGGATAAACGCCGGGCACGTGCCCGCCGGTTCGGTCCGAGAGAATGGCGAAGCTGAAGATCACATCCTCTTCGTCCGAGGCGAATGCGCCTCCGACACAGCCGATCAGAACGAGGAGCGCCGTCGCCCACAGTATGATCGTCCTGCTCACACGTGCCTCCCTGAATCGCGGCGCAACCCAGTGCGGCCGCTGCCGCGCCGGCAGCCTCTCCGACGAGGGCCGCCGACGGTGAAAGTCGAAAACTCCACGAGAAATGCTAGTCACGCGAAGACGCAGTGTCAACCCGCGCGCGAGAAGAACGGCTCGGACAGAAAAGCCCAACCTCGTGTTGACGCGTCGGGCATTATTCTGTTTGACTCGTCAGAGGCCGTTGCTACCATACTTGAGCAAGCACTCGCGCAAACGAACCACGCCCTTGGAGGTACTTCGCCGTGCGCACCTGTCCCGACTGCGGTTGCCAGTACGACGACTCCACCGAGATATGTCCTCACTGTGACGTGCCCCTCGTTCCGGACGAGGAGTCTGAGAGCGCTCCCGAGGACAACGTCGACGACGATCTCCCGGTGGAGGGACTGGTCGTAATAGAAACGACCACCGATGATGCGAGGGTCGGGCAGCTCCGCGAGCTGCTTGAAGACAGCGGGATCCCCTGCTTCTTGAGCGACGAGCTGTTCCCGTCGCAGGAGCCTCCGGAGGAGACGCGGGTCTTCATTCCGAAAGAGATGGCGCCCGACGCGCGGAAGCTGATCCGCAGGATGGCCACGTAGCGAGGGCGCGGCGGGAAGACGGCCCGTGCCATGGCCGCCCGCTACGGGACAGAGGGAAAGACGGCCGCGCGATACATACGCCGGTAGAGAGAACCCCCTCATCAACGCTTGTAGCCGATCTTCCGCAGGAGCTCCTTCCTGTCGCTCTCGTCCTTTTCGCCCTCAACGCCCACGGGCGACGCGCCGTCGATCACCCCCAGAACTCCTCGGCCCTGAGCGGTCTCCGCGACCACGACCTCGACCGGGTTCGCGGTGGCGCAGTATATGCGGCAGACCTCGTGGCAGGACTTGACGGCGTTCAACGCGGTGATCGGAAAGGCGTCCTTCATGACTATGACGAACGTGTGTCCGGCGGCCACGCTTTCCGCGATGCGAACCGCGACCCCGGTCAAGTCCTTGTCGTTACCGTCCTTCCTTATGAGGCGCGGGCCCGAGGCCTCGCAGAACGCCAGGCCGAAAGACGCTCCGGGCACCGAGGTGGCCATCGCCTCGTAGAGGTCCTCAACGGTCTTGATGAAGTGACTCTGGCCGAAGATGATGTTCGATCCCTCGGGGAACATAACGGGAACCGCTTTCAGTTCCATGGCAGCCTCCTTTTCTGGTCGCGGGCGCATTCTAGCAGAATCGAGGCGAGCCGACCACAGACGAGCGCTCGCAGGCTTCCTGCCCTTCAAACGAGCGCCCGCAGGCTCGCCTTGCCTCGCGCAGCCTCTGAGTCTACACTCTGGCTCGTCCGTCGAGACCCGCATGCGGAGAGCGACAGTGCGCGTACTCTACATATCGGAAGTACAGTGGTTGTCACAGGTGTCGAGGAAGCACCTGATCGTGCGCCGTCTTCCCCGCGACTGGGACATCCTCTTCGTGTCGCCGGCGAACGCCGCCCGTGGCGAGAACAGCCTGAGGCTACGGACGGATCCCACGCAATCGAACGTCCGGTTCGTCTCCCTGCCGCTACCGAAGCCGGACTCCCGGATACCGCTGGTCCGCGCGCTCACAGGGCCGCTCTCGACGTTCGGAACGAACCGCCTCGTAAACGTGGCGCGCTCCTTTGACCCCGACGTCTTGGTCTGCTCGTATCTCTGGGGCGCGGACGCAGCGGCCGAGCTTCGCGCCGGCGGCCGACCGCTGGTCTATGACCTCAACGACCTGCACACCTCGTTCTACCCGGACCGCCCGCTGGAGGCCGAGGAGCTCTTTCGCAGGCTGCTGGAGACGTCCGATGAGGTTGTTTCGTCATCGGAGCACCTGAGGGAGGTGGCCGGACGCGGCGTCGTCATAGGAAACGGCGTCGACCTCGACACCTTCGCCGGCAGGCAGGAAGTCCCGAAGCCCGACGAGCTCGCGCGGGGCCCGCTTTCGGAGCTCGACGATCTCGTATGCTACGTGGGCTCGGTCGACGAGCGGATCGACTTCGGTCTGGTAGAGGCGGTGGGGCGCGAGCTGGACAACCGGGATTCGCGCTCGGGTCTACTCTTCATCGGAAGGGTGTTCGATTCGGTCGCCGGAGAGGTCGCCCGCGTGAGGGAGAAGCTTGGCGACCGAGTGCGCTTCCTGGGGCGCGTGGCCTACGAGAGACTGCCGCAGTTCATGTCCCACACCAGCGTGGGCATCGCGCCCTTCGTCCTGTCGCCCAGGACGCGCGCCATCAACCCCAACAAGCTGTACATGTACGCGGCCATGGACATGAACGTCGTCTCGACGCCGTTCTCACCTGAGATAGAGCGCCAGGGTGACCTCGTCTACGTCGCCAGCGGACCCGATGACTTCGCTTCCGCTGTCGGCGCCGCCCTCCGCGACGAGGACAGGCGACGGATGGTTCGCGAGTCGATAGCTCTCCCCAACAGCTGGGACGAGAAGGCCCGCGAGTTCGCGGGCCTTCT
>WJLY01000317.1 GCA_014728245.1 Candidatus Effluviviaceae Genus IV sp. | reverse complement strand
CTGTAGCGCCGTGGATACGCGAACCTGGGTCGGGTCTCTCCCAGGATGCGCCTCGTCCGCTCCAGCACATCCCTCAGGAGATCGACCGGATATTCCCACTCATAGGGCGTCGCTCCGTCGCACGCGGCGCATTCCGGGTGCACGGCCAGCCGAACGTGCGTCTTCTCCTTGCGCGTGAGCACGGCATGCATCTTGTAGGCCGGCAGGGGTCCGCCGGCGGGTCCTCCGGTCTCCTCGTCGACGTAGGGAAGCTGCTGCTTCGTTCCGGTCACGACGGTCTTTGAACTCGCCGGCTCGAGCGAGAAGCCTGCCTCCGTCATCGCCCGCGTGAGCGCGGTTCGCACCTTGGCCATTCTGCTCGCGTACCATGCGTCAGCGCTCGTGTCCGGCGGTGGTTCCGTCGATACGAACGTGGCGGTGCCGCCGCAGCCGGCGAAAGCCAGCGCGGCGACCGTCAGGGCAGCGAAAAGGGCAGCGGGTCGCGTCATCGTTCTCCTCCTCGGCTCTTCTCCCCTTCCTGGCGATTCCAGAGTGCCGCGAGCTCCCTCCGGGCGATCTTCTCCGCGCGCTCGATGTGAGGCCACCCTGCAGCTGTCAGGCTCTGGTTGACCGCCTGGCGAGACACGCCGAGATGCGTGGCCACCTGCTGCTGCGTCTCGCTCTCGCGCAGAAGCTCGACGATCTGCGTCTGCCGATCGGTCATCGAGTCGTAGCTCTCGAGGATGAGGCCGATCAACGTGCCGACAAGCTCTCCGGGGCTGGGTCCTACAACGAGGAAGCGCGCCTGGCGGAAGTCGGTCTCCTCGATCCGCTCGGCGGCCACCGACAAAGCCCGGTCGGAGACGAGAATCGCGGGTTCAACCGCCTCCCGTGACGAAGCGGAGGTCGGAAACTCCGACCTCGCGGCGCAGAACGTCGTTCTGGCCGGCCTGACGGACGCCGCGATCACGCGTGCCGCCGGCAGCACGCCGTCGGGCGAGGCCAGCAGGACCACGAGCGTGCCGTCACCGGCGAGCCCTGTCGGTCCGGCCAGCGCCCCCCTGCTCGCCTCGCCGAAAGAGGCGGCGGCGGACCGCATCCGCTCCACCGTGTCGGGCGTTGACAGTACGCGGCCGTCCCGGCCGTGCGCGCGGGCGGCCAGCGCGTAGGCGATTGTGCTCTGGACCATTGGGCGGGACTCCGGGGTTCCCGTCACTCGATGATCTTGTAGACGACGTCGTTCTCTCGGACGCGCTGCGGGACCTTGATGCCCACGTTGTCGCCCGCCTTTGCCTGGTCGATCTGCTCGTGCTCCACCTGCATCGAGCCCACGACCAACTCGAAGTCGGTCGTGTGCCCCTCGACGCTGATCCTGTCACCGGTACTGAGCTCTTCAGTCAGCACGATCGCGGCCACACCCGGGCCACCGAAGTAGTGGGAGACGCGACCGATTTCTTTCTTCTCCATCGTGCTCCTCCCCTGTCTGCGCGCCCTAGGAGAGCGGTCGCTCCACGCAGGCGCTGAGATTGTGGTCGTGAACGCTGTCGAGGTTCTCGGCCTCGACGCGGTACCAGGACACTCTCACATCGGAGTCGAGGCGCTCCGCCGTTCTGCGGACCAGGTCCTCGACCAGTACCGGGTCCTCGTGCGCGTCTTCGATCACGGACCTTTCGTCGTCGCCCTTAAGGAGGGGGTAGACCGGCGCGCTGGCGCAGTCCTCGACCAGCTCTACGATCTCCTCGATCCAGACCCGCCCCTCCGTCCGGATGGAGACGGCGACGTGGCCCCTCTGGCTGTGTGCGGGACCTCCGGTCGCCTCCTTGGAGCACGGGCAGACGGTCATCACTGGGACCACGACCGTGGTCACGAGATCGAAGTCGTCGCCGAGGCTGGCCTCCATCGTGACCGGACAGGCCAGCAGGCTGCCCGCGCCCGAGACCGGCGCGCTGCGGTGCACGAAGAACGTGAAGTCGATCTCGGCGCGCGCCGCCCGCGCTTCGTGCGCCGCAACGAGATCCGTGAGGAGGGTCCTGAGGCCCGCCGCGGAGAGGAGCCGGGGATCGCCGTCCAGGATCTCCACGAATCTGCTCATGTGCGCGCCGCGGGCTTCCTTGCCCATCGCGATATTGAGCGAGAATGCCGCTGCCGTCGTCTGCGGGGCGCCGTCCCGCGCGGGAACGGTGACCGGGTAGACGAGTTCGGTGACGCCGATCCCGTCGAGGGGAATCTCGGTCCTGTCGGGAGCGTCCTGGATGCCGCTCATCTGCGTCTCCGCGGTTCTCTTCCTGCCGCCCGGTAGGTGGATCCCTCTTCGCGTCGCTTCGGGGCGTTCCCGGGATGGTTACGCCCCCTGCAAGCCTATGCACGCCTGAGAGCGCCGTCAAGCGCAAACCCTTGCGCACGGTTCGCCCCCGCGGCGCACGACTCGCCGCCGCGGCACATGGCTTGCCCCCGCGGCGCACGACTCGCCGCCGCGGCACCACGGTGGGAGGAACCCCGCGTCCGGTCAGGAGGTCTGCTTCACGCGCAGCGAGCGGAGCCGACTGAGGGCCGCCGCCACCTCCTGCCTGCGTGGCCGCGCATATCCGCCCATCTTGAAGCGTGAGAGCGCGTCGAGGCCGACGGCGCCCAGCTCCTCCTCGAGCGCGTCCAGGAGCTCGGGCACCGTGCGTCTGCCGTTCATGAGGCGCTTGAGCAGGAGCAGCGCGTCGCCTATGGCGCGCGTCTGGGAGACCGTCACCAGCTGCTCGACGGACGACAGGTCGATCATGCCGCGCCCGAAGCGAATCGAGTCCCAGCCCCTGGCGTCGACCTTCTCGCGGCGGCGTCCCCTGGACGGGTCGATACTGGTCGGGTCGGGGATCCTTGCGGCCGGTTTCCCGAAGCTCTCTCCCCCCTCGAAGTTGCGCTCGCTGGGATGGCGCCGCGCGATCTCCTTCGTCTGCGCCGTGACGTCGACCGGCCGGTAGGAGTCCATCCTTATCACCGTGTCGGCCACGTCGAAGTAGTCGCCCGCGCCCCCGACGACGATGACGGTCGAGATGCCCAGCTCCTCGTACATCTGCCTGATCTTGTCGATGAAGGGCGTGATCGGCTCACCCTCCTTCGCGACGAGCTCCTGCATCCGGCGGTCGCGGATCATGAAGTTCGTCGCCGACGTGTCCTCGTCTATCAGGAGGAGAGACGTCCCGCACTCGAGGGCCTCGATGATGTTGGCGGCCTGCGACGTGCTCCCGGACGCGTTCTGCGTCGAGAAATCGCGCGTGTTTCCTCCGAACGGCAGCTGCGCAATGAACGGAGATATGTCGACGCCGGCGACGCTGCGGCCGTCCTCCGCTCGGATCTTGACCGCGTCCGGTCTCGTCACGACCAGCTCCCGACCGTCGCCGGGAACGTGGTCGTATACGCCCAGCTCGACGGCGGAGAGCAGCGTCGATTTCCCGTGATACCCTCCCCCTACGATCAGCGTCACGCCTTCCGGGATCCCGAGGCCTTCGATGACCCTCCCGTCCGACAGCTCGAAGCCCGAGGTCAGCTCCGGAGGGGGCTCGAACGGTATCGCCCCCGACTTCATCGGACGCGGGTCGATACCGCTCCTGCGGGGAAGCACCGCGCCCCTCCCCACGAAGGCCACGAGTCCGCGGTCCGCCAGCTCCGCGCGGATGCGGACCTGGTCCTCCACGACTCTGAGATGGGTATCGAGCGCGTCGGCGTCCACGCTCTTCGACAGAAGCGAGGACTCGACGAGCGACGGCAGGCGGCGCAGGAGTATGTCGCGCGCCTTGTCCGCGAGCACGCGTCTCCCCGCGGCCGGAAGGCCCACAGAGATGCGCGCCTCGATGCGCTCTTCGCCGGCGTTGACCGAGGTCCTCTCCAGGACCTCCTGCACCGGTCGGTCGATCTCTATGAGGCCGCTCTTTCCCGTGCCCGCCCTGCTCGACACCCTGCGGCATCCCGCGTGGACCTCTCGCGTCAGGAAGTCGCAGAAGGCCCGGTTGCGCGTCGGGTCCGAGTAAAGCTCCTGGGGGAAGCCCGCGCGCTCGCTCGGCACGACCAGCCGGACTCTGCTTGGTGAGGCGAACGGGTCTCCCTGTACGTGGTCGATGCACAGCCTGAAGCCGGGGAATTCGTATTCGCCCCTCAGGTCCTTGTAGGCCTTGTATCCTCGGCGGTCGATCCGGCCTAGGGTCTTCTCGATGTCTCCGGGGCCTCTGGGCATCTGCGCTCCTGTCGCGGGGATAGTGCTGAAGACGCGCGCGGACGGTTCCCGCGCGCTCAGTTTGGCACCATACATGAAGAGCGCCCGGTCCGCAACCTGCGCGCCGGGCGTTTCTTCTTGCCGGTTATTGACTGCACCTCGTGGCGGGGCCGACCGCCGGTCCGGACGCTGCGGGAGCTTCTCGGGGTGGGGGACCGCGCCGGTCCGGACGCTGCGGGAGCTTCTCGGGGTCGGAGACCGCGCCGGTCCGGGCGCCACGGCAGCTTCTCGAGGTCGGGGACCGCGCGGGTCCGGGCGCTACGAAAGCCTCTCGGGGTCGAGGACCGCGCCGCTTCTTACGCTACAGGAGTCTCTCGAAATCGACGACCGCGTGCGCCGCCGCCCCGACGGACACCGCGGCCACGGGCACCCCGGCCAGCTCCTCCACGCGTCTGATGTAGGCGGTCGCTGCCTCCGGTAGGTCTTCGGGCCGTCGAACGTCGCGGGTGCTCGTGCCCCAGCCCGGCAGCTCTTCGTACACGGGCTCGACAGCCGCGAGCTCCGCGACGGTTCTGGGGAACGTCCTCGTGGCCTCTCCCCCGATGCGGTAGGCCGTGCATACCGGAATGGTCTCGAACGAGTCGAGAACGTCCAGCTTCGTGATGATGAGCCTGTCGACGCCGTTCAGTTCCACGGCGTATCGGAGCGCTACGCCGTCCAGCCAGCCGCAGCGGCGCGGCCGCCCGGTCGTGGCCCCCATCTCGTGGCCGCATCTCCTGATCTCATCGCCGCGCTCGTCTCGGGACTCGGTCGGGAACGGCCCCTCGCCGACCCTCGTGACGTACGCCTTCGCGATGCCGACGACGGTGCCGATCATGGACGGAGGGACGCCGGTCCCCGGAGAGACGCCCGCCGACGTGGTGAACGAGGACGTGACGAACGGGTACGTTCCGAATGCGATGTCGAGAAGCGTCCCCTGCGCGCCCTCGAAGATCACCTTGCCGTCGTCATTCAAGGTCTCGCGGATCATGCCCGGCGTGTCGGCAAGGTACGGCTCGAGTCGTTCGGCTAGCGGTCTCATCCGATCGAGCGCCTCGTCGACACTCACCGGCTCGGCGCCGTAGAGCTTCGTGAGAAGCGCGTTCTTCCGCTCGGCCACGCTTCTGTAGCGCGCGCTGAACTCCCCGAAGTCCGCGAAGAGACCTATCTGGAGGCCCTCCCGCGCGTGCCTGTCCGAGTACGTGGGGCCGATGCCCCGGAGCGTCGTCCCTATGGCTTCCTCGCCCCGGGCCTTTTCCTCAGCCGCCTCCTGCGCCTTGTGGTACGGCATGACCATGTGGGCGCCGAAGTCGATCATGAAGTTCTCGCCCACCGAGACGCCGTGCTCGCTCACCATGTCGATCTCTCTGACCAGCGATTCCGGGTCGACCACCACTCCCGGGCCGATCACGCACCGGACACCGGGAACCGAGATCCCGGAGGGCAGGAGGTGAAACACGAAGGGCTCTCCGTTCAGCGAGATCGTGTGGCCGGCGTTCGCGCCGCCCTGGAAGCGGACGACCATGTCGGCTCCGGAGGACAGCCCGTTCGTGATCTTGCCCTTCCCCTCGTCGCCCCACTGGACGCCGACTATGACAATGCCGCTCATCATTCTCCTTCCGGGGTCAGCTCCTTGATGGCATCTGATACGCTCTCCGCCGACAGCTCGCGCGCTCCGGAGATCTGGCGGTCCTTCTCCTCGACCGACCGCTCCATTTCCTCTCTGTAGGCGGTGAGCTTCTCCCGGAGCTTGGGATCCTGGAGCGCCACTATCTCGGCCGCGAGGACCGCGGCGTTCTTCGCGCCGTGCCCGCCGATCGCCATCGTGGCGACCGGAACGCCCGAGGGCATCTGCACAGTCGAATAGAGCGCGTCGACGCCCTCGAGACTCCCGCTCGCCATCGGCACGCCGATAACGGGAAGGGTAGTAACGGCCGCGACCGCGCCCGCCAGATGCGCCGCGAGCCCGGCACCCACGATGAAGACGCGCACCCCTCTCTCCTCCAACTCCTCCACGATCCGATGCGTCCGCTTCGCCGCGCGGTGCGCGGACGTAACGTGCGTAGCGTACGGCACGTCGAACCTGTCGAGCAGCTTCTCGGTCTCCTGCATCGTCTCGTAGTCCGAGTCGCTGCCCATGAGCACGGCCACGAGCGGCTTCCGTTCCTTCGGCATACTCCGAACCTCCGCAGTTCCGATAAGTGACCGGGAGGGGGTCGGCAGTTCCCCCGCCGGCGAGTTCTGCTCGCGAAGCGAGCGGTGTCTGAGCCGCCGGGGGAAGCTGCCGGCCCCCGACCTGAAGACTTTTCGGTGCTCGGACTAGTGCTTGAAGTGCCGCATGCCCGTGAAGAGCATCGCTATGTCGCGCTCGTTCGCGGCCGCGACAACGTCCTCGTCGCCCTTCGAGCCGCCCGGCTGGATGATCGCCGTGACGCCCGCGTCGGCCGCCGCGTCGACCGCGTCGCGCATCGGGAAGAACGCGTCGGACCCGAGCACGCTGCCCTTCGTGTTGTCGCCGGCCTTCCAGACTGCCAGTACGCTCGCGTCCACGCGGCTCATCTGCCCTGCGCCTATCCCCACCGTCTCGGTGTCCCTGACGAGAACGATCGCGTTCGACCGCACGTGTTTCACCACGCGCCACGCGAAGACCAGAGACTTCATCTCCTCGGGCGTCGGCTCGCGCTCGGTGACCGTTCGGAGGTCCTCCATGCGCAGGTCCTCTATGTCGACTTCCTGCACGAGTAGCCCGCCGCCCAGGAGGCTCCTCATCTGGCGCTCTGGCTTAAGGTGGTAGTCGGTGAGGTCGGGGAAGTTCGCGCGCAGTATCCGGCGGTTCTTCTTCCCCTTCATGAGCTCGAGCGCGTTCCTGTAGTAATCGGGCGCGACGACGGCCTCTACGAAGTGGGTCTCGTGTATGAGGCGGGCCGTCTCCATGTCGACCGTCCTGTTGAGGGCGATTATCGACCCGAAGGCCGAAACGGGATCGCAGCCGAGCGCCTTCTCGTACGCCTTGGCCGGAGTCGACGCCGTGGCGACGCCGCACGGCGTCGCGTGCTTCATGACGGCCGCGGCGGGCTCAGGGAACTCCCGTACGATGGCGAGAGCCGCGTCCAGGTCCATGTAGTTGTTGTACGAAAGCTCCTTCCCCGAGAGCTGCTCCGCGGTGACGACGCAGGGTTCCAGGTTCTGCCCCAGCGTGTGGTACACGGCCGCGCGCTGATGCGGGTTCTCCCCGTATCTGACGTCGCGCACCTTGCCGTACTCCAGGTTCAGGAGCGTGGGGAGCTCGGCGTCGGACTCGGTGGCGCCCGCCAGGTAGTTGTGGATCGCGCGGTCGTAGTTCCTGGTCACCGCGAAGGCGTCGACCGCGAGCCTTTCCCGTAGCCCTCTCGGCAACTCCGACCCGTGCTCCCGCAGCGCTTCGATGATCTCCTGGTACTGACCCGGCGAGGAGACCACGACCTTGTTCGCGAAGTTCTTGGCGGCCGCGCGCAGAAGCGTCACGCCCCCGATGTCGATCTGTTCCAGCGCTTCCTCGAGCGTGGTGCCGGGCGCCGACGATACCTTCTCGAACGGATAGAGATTGACCACGATCATGTCGATAGGCTCGATCTTCTCCCGCTCGAGCGTGGCCACGTGGCTTTCCTTCTGCGGCAACGACAGGATGGCCCCGTGGATGCGGGGGTGCAGCGTCTTGACCCGCCCGTCCAGTATCTCTGGCGCGCCGGTCAGATCGGACACCTCCCTGCACGGGACTCCCTCCGACGCGAGCAGCCTCGACGTTCCTCCGGTCGAGACTATCTCGATACCCAGTTCGGTGAGTCCCCTGGCGAACTCGACGACGTCCGTCTTGTCGGAGACGCTGACAAGCGCTCTTCTCACGGTCATTCTTCGGCTCCCCCCGCGGCCCGGGCGGCCGCTTCCCTGAGCACGCCTTCGTGCGGATAGCTGCCGTCGAAACACGCTACGCAGTATGAGTCGGACGGTCCGGGAACGGAGGCGAGAAGCCCCTCGAGCGAAAGGTAGCCCAGGCTGTCCACGCCTATGAATTCGCGTATCTCCGGAACGTCCCTGTACGAAGCGACAAGCTCGCCCCTGGTGGGCGTGTCTATCCCGTAGAAGCACGGGAAGCGGATCGGCGGCGACGCTATGCGTAGGTGCACCTCGGACGCGCCCGCGCGTCTGATCATGCGCATCAGCTTCTGGCTCGTGGTGCCTCTCACGATCGAGTCGTCGACGACGATCACCTTCTTCCCCGCGAGCGTGTCCGCCACGGGGTTGTATTTGATGCGGACCTTGAAGTCCCGGAGCGTCTGCGTAGGGTGGATGAATGTCCTTCCGATGTAGTGGTTTCTTATGAGTCCGAACTCGAGGGGAATCCCGCTCTCCTCCGCGTAGCCGGCCGCGGCGGCGTTGCTCGAGTCCGGCACGGAGATCACTATGTCGCCGTCGGCCGGCTGCTCCGCCGCCAGCCTGCGCCCCAGCGCCCGCCTCACCGTCTCTACCGAGACTTCTCTCACGAGCGAGTCCGGCCGCAGGAAGTAGATGTACTCGAAGACGCAGAAGCTCTCGGCGGTTCCGGGCTCCTTCATGGTGTGAGACCGCGGGCCGTCCGGCTCGAAGACCACGATCTCCCCGGGTTCTACCTCGCGCGTCAGCCGGGCCTCGACGATGTCGAGGCCGCAGCTCTCCGAAGCGACCGCCCACCCTCCGCTCTTGAGCTCTCCGAAGCAGAGAGGCCTGTATCCCCTGGGGTCCCGCGCCGCCACCAGTCGTCCGTCCACCATGAAGACGAGCGAGTAGGCGCCCTCAACGCAGCTGAGCGCCTCGGCCAGCACGACGGCCATGTCGGCTTTCTCGTCGAGGCGCCGACGCGCGTAGGCGCGGGCGACCAGGTGCAGGATCGTCTCGGTGTCGGTCGTGGTCCTGAAGATCGAGCCGCCCGACTCCAGAGTCGAGCGCATACGCGCCGAATCGACCAGGTTCCCGTTG
>WJLY01000316.1 GCA_014728245.1 Candidatus Effluviviaceae Genus IV sp. | reverse complement strand
CTATGTAGCCGAGAACGGTGACGGGGACGTCGGTCTTCACGAACACGAGCGGGGCGTCGCTCTCTGCAGCGCTGTCGCCGGGACCGCGCGTCGCCTGCCGCCAGGCCTCGGTCGCCTTCCGCTTCCACCGCGCGCGCTCCTCGACCAGTCCTCCTACGATCGCTCTCGCTTCCTTCTCGTCCCTTTCCAACAGCGCCTCGAGCGCCGCGTTTCCGCCCTCGCCGTCGGACACGCGTCCGAAGATGGGGCCCAGGTACTCCTGGATGTCCGACGGCTCTATCTCCTCGCCCCAGAGACCCGACTCCTCCAGCATCGCCCTGAGGCCCGGCCGCTCCGTCCGCGTCAGCGCCTTCTGCCCGCGGGCGACGATCTTGCGGTTCTCGCCCGTGAGCGGCACCCGGTCGGCGACCGACCCGACGGCCGCGAGCGCGACTGCCTCCTCATGCCACCGCGCGCCGCCCCAAGAAGGGGGATCGACCGGCGTGCGGCCGGCGGACAGCTCGGAGAGCAGTAGCTCCGCCACCCGGAGCGCGACGCCTACGCCGGCCATGTATCTGTACGGAAACTCGGTGTCCGGAAGCTTGGGATTGACGACGGCGACGGCGTCCGGAAGCTCCGGCGGGATCTCGTGGTGATCGGTCACGATCGTGTCGATTCCGAGCCCGGAGGCGTACGATATTAGCTCGCGCTCGCTCACGCAGCTGTCGACGGTGACGATGAGATCGACCGACCGGGACGCCAGGAGGTCCATCTCTCCCTTCGAGAAGCCGTGGCCCTCCCTGCGTCTGTCAGGTATGTACGTAGAGGCACGCGCCCCGAGCTGGGCGAGCGCCTCCACCATGATGACCGTGGCGCAGACGCCGTCTGCGTCGTCGTGGCCGTGGACCGCAATCTTCTCCCCGCGATCGAGCGCACGCGACACGCGCTCCACGACCCGCTGGGAGTCGGGCAGAAGCCCGGGGTCGGCCAACCGTGCCTCGCCGGCCGCCAGGAAGTCCCGCGCCTCTTCGACCGACGAGGCGCCCCGCGCGACCAGCACTCGCGCGAGCAGCTGCGACACGTCAAGCTCCCGGCCGATGCGGGCGACCGCTTCCGGATCGTGCGGCCCGAGTTCCCAATGTCGGTTCTTGCCCTCGAACAGCATCACGCCTCACGGGCTCTCCCGGCCGCGCCAATCCCGGTCGGGCGCTCAAGTTCAATCGAGAGGGGCGGGCCCGGCCCGCCCCTCGTCGCTGGGGGTAACAGTGCTCCCTCTACTCGCTTCCACCCTTCCGGCCGAGCAGGTTCTGCAGGATGTCGATGGGGACCGGGAAGACGATCGTGGAGTTCTTCTCCACCGAGATCTCCGAGAGCGTCTGCAGGAAACGAAGCTGGATCGAAGTGGGTTCCTGCGCCAGGACGTTGGCCGCATGTGAGAGCTTCTCCGAAGCCTGCAGCTCGCCCTCCGCGTGGATGATCTTCGCGCGGCGCTCTCTCTCGGCCTCCGCCTGCCGCGCTATCGCGCGCTGCATCGTCTCGGGCAGGTCGACGTGCTTTACCTCGACCGCCGAGACCTTGATGCCCCAGCTGTCGGTCTGCTTGTCGAGAATCGCCTGCAGCTCCTGGTTGATCTTATCACGCTCCGACAGAAGCTCGTCGAGCTCGGATCCGCCGATCACGCTCCGGAGCGTCGTCTGGGAGAGCTGCGACGTGGCGTAGTTGAAGTCCTGAACCTCTATGATCGCCCTGTCCGGTTCGAAGACGCGGTAATAGACGACCGCGTTCACCTTGACCGAGACGTTGTCCTTGGTGATGACGTCCTGCGGCGGGACGTCCATCGCGATGATTCGCAGGCTGACCCTCATCAGCCTGTCGAAGAACGGGATGATGAGCATGAGTCCCGGGCCGCGAACGCCGACGAAGCGGCCGAGCCTGAAGACGACGCCGCGCTCGTACTCGCGAAGCACGTAGATCGACTTTGTCAGGAGCACCACGATCACGAGTATCAGAATGAGCGTTCCACCCATTGTGTGCCTCCTAGCTGGCCGGTTTCACGGTGAGGACCATCCTGTCGACCGACACCACGACGATCTCCGTTCCCTTCTCGACCGGCGTCTCGGAGACCGCGTTCCAGTACTCGCTGTGGACGAATACGCGGCCGTCGGGGTCCAGATCGGTCACGGCCACGCCCGGCTCGCCTAACATCCCGTCGCGGCCGGTCTCTGTCTTCCGCGTCTGGGCGAAGAGCGCCACGGGAATGGCGATCAGGAAGAACAGGATCATGAGGGCGAACGCCGGGAACCAGGCGCTCTGGTCCAGGCCGAAGAGCCTCAAGAGCGCGCCCAGAAGGTCGAGCACGCCTGTCACTTCGCCCATCGAGACCTCCTCCCGCAACGATCAGGCCTGCCGTCGTCCCGAGTCGCTCCGCCTCCCCAGCTCGAAGCGCGTGTAGAGCCGCACACCCGTCGGGCCGCGCGACACGAGAAGCGCCTCCTCTTCTACCAGCTCCGAGAGGACCCTGTCCAGCTCGGCGGGAGGCAGAGGCGCTGCCCTGAGCAGGAACGGGTAGTCCGTCTCCTTCCCGATCGCGCGGACGATCTCCTCCACGTGATCGTCGGGCGGGACAGGCGAAAGCGCGGGTGCGCGGCGAAGGTACTTCTCGAAAGCGCGGGGATCACGCTGGATGTTCGCCATGACCCGCGTGAAGCGGCATGCGTCACCGCGCTCAGCCTCCAGGACGGCGAGCTGGAAGTCGGCCTGGGTCTGCCTCCCGGCGATCATGCGGCGAATGAGCCCGAGATCGCCCGGGTCGGCGTCCAGGAGGCGCATACCATCCTCCGCCAACTCGACCATGGTTGTCAACACCTCGTCGACAGGCGTCTCCGCTCCCTCCCATTCGAGCGTCGCCTGAAGCCCGCGCTTCGCCGCCCGCCACCGATTGAGCAGAATCGCCCGGTACGCGTCGGGGGTGAGCTCGTCCGGCGGCTCGCGCTCGGCCACGTGCCACATGAGACCCGCGACGAGCGCGACGGCCTCGCACATCAGGCGTGTGGAGCCGGCGCCGTCGGCGGCGCGAAATTCGACGGTCGAGCCCCCGGCGAGCTTGCTGGCCACGTCTCCCGCCCACGTCGGCTGCGCGAGCTCGGGCGGGACCAGCGTCTGCGGCATCGAGCACCACTCGGCGCCGGAGGCCAGACGGTAGCTCTTGAACCGGCCGGTGCGCCCCCTGTAGACGGGGCTGTTGGCCATGAGCGCCGCGAGCGGCGCCACGTACTTCGCCATGCCGTTCTGCACGCGGATGCCCGCGTTCCAATCGGACAGCGTGCCGACGTGTATGTGTGAGCCGATGGGCTCTCTCTCGAACGGGCGCGAGCCTCCGCGCAGCAGCGACCACCCGCGCCTGTCGAGCGCCTTCCGCAGCTCCGCGTCGAACCTCTCGCTCTTGCGGAGAAGCTCCGGGAAGCTCCGGACGCAGCCGATTCTGCTCTCAAGGAGCTCAAGGTCCGTTCCGGGCTGCGACCACGGGAGCCTCCTGCGGAGCTCGTCGGAAAGCCGCTCCGCATCGCTCTCGCCGACGCTCTCGCCGGTCTTCCTGAGAACGGCCATCTCCCAGTCGTAGCCGACCGTGAGCGGCTCCATGGCGTGTCTCATCTACGCCTCCAGTTCGACGCCCAACCGCTCCCCGAGCGGCCGCACGCTGACAGCAAGCGGAAACGAGTCCCGCCCGACCTCGAGCACGGCCCAGTAGATGAAGCCCGCGCCCGGGATCTCGCGTCTTTCGAGCGACACCGTCCGACGCCCCGTCGCCCACCTCACCGACGCCCTGCGGGGCGCGTCACGGCCGGCCAGGCGCAGCGTCACGGCCACCGGCACGCGGTCCTCCCGATCGTACCCGAGCGAGACAAGCAGCGCCGCGTCGGGTGTGACGGCGACCGCGTCGCCCGACAGATACGCG